>JBNMGO010000203.1:0-3450 GCA_050872285.1 Anaerotignum sp. | reverse complement strand
TTTCATGGGAAATAGGGCTTTTATTTTGCATAACATTCATGTTATAATCAAATTTAGTTTGTTTTTTGAACATGGCGGCGGAAATGCCGTAACGCAATAGAAAATACGGAATGAGAAAAAGGAGAGAAAAACATGATCGCTGCACAGGGTGTCAGCCACCAATATGGCGGCAGAGTACTTTTCAACGACGTGAATATCAATTTCACAAAGGGTAACTGTTATGGTCTGATTGGTGCCAACGGTGCCGGTAAGTCCACATTTCTGAAAATTCTGGCAGGGGAGATGGAACCCAATAAGGGCTCTGTATTCATCACCCCCGGGGAACGCATGGCGGTTCTGAAGCAGGACCATTTCCTGTTTGACGATTTTGATGTGGTAGAGTGCGTGTTATACGGACATAAGAGACTGTATGATATCCGCAAGGAAAAGGACGCACTCTATATGAAGGAGGACTTCACAGACGAGGACGGCATTAAGGCGGCAGAGCTGGAAGGCGAATTTGCGGAGCTGGACGGCTGGGCTGCGGAATCCAATGCGGAAATGCTGTTAAACGGTCTGGGGGTTACGAATGAATTTCATTATGTGAAGATGAAGGAGCTGACGGGCGGACAGAAGGTGAAGGTGCTTCTGGCACAGGCACTGTTCGGCAATCCCGATATTCTGCTTCTGGACGAACCTACCAACCATCTGGATATCCATGCGATTAAATGGCTGGAGGAATTCCTGATGAACTTTGAAAATACGGTTATCGTGGTTTCCCATGACCGTCATTTCCTGAATAAGGTCTGCACGAATATCGCAGATATCGACTATGGCAAGATTACCATGTTTGTCGGCAACTATGATTTCTGGTACAGCTATACCCAGATGACACAGCGTCAGCTGAAGGATCAGAATAAGCGCGTGGAACAGAAAATCAAGGAATTGCAGGACTTCATTCAGCGGTTCAGCGCGAATGCGTCCAAGGCGAAACAGGCAACCAGCAGAAAGAAGCTGCTGGATAACCTGCAGATGGATACCATCAAGCCTTCCAGCCGCCGTTACCCCTTCTGCAGCTTCAAGCAGGACAGAGAGGTCGGCAATGATGTGCTGCTGGTGGAAGGGCTTTCCAAGACCATTGACGGCAAGAAGGTGCTGAATGATGTCAGCTTCATGATTCGCCCTCATGAAAAGGTTGCTTTTGTCGGTAAGGACGAAATCGCAAGAACAACCCTGTTCCAGATTCTGATGGGTGAAATGGAACCCGATGCAGGCACATTCAAATGGGGCATTACCACAAAAACGGCATATTTCCCCAAGGATAATACAGAATATTTCGAGGGCAACCATGACAGCCTGATTGAATGGCTGCGTCCCTTCGCGAAGGAAGGCGAGCAGTATGATTCCGATATCCGCGGCTGGCTGGGCAGAATGCTGTTCAGCGGCGAGGAAGCACTGAAGGAAGCAGGCGTGCTTTCCGGCGGCGAGAGAGTCAGATGTATGCTCCGCAAAATGATGATGAGCGGCGCGAATGTCATGATTCTGGATGAGCCTACCAACCATCTGGATCTGGAATCCATCACCGCGCTGAACGAAGGCTTGACAGATTACAAGGGTACTCTGCTTTTCGATTCCCATGACCATCAGTTCGTGCAGACCATTGCGGACAGAATCATTGAAATTCTGCCCGGCGGCGTTATCGACAGACAGATGACCTATGATGAATATATCGAGGATGAAAGCATTGATGCCATCCGTGAAAAAATGTCCTGATTCGGCACAGATGCGGAAAAGGACGCATACACAAAGGATAAATGAGAATGTACTGCCTCTGCGCTTTGCGTAGGGGCAGCTTTTGGAGGGATGAAATATGGCAAGGATTTTTCTGGTCGTTGGGCTTGGGGTGTTCATCGGCTATAAGGGGCTCATCAAGGAGAGGGGCATCAAATGGAACAGCAGATTACAGACGGTCTGGCTGTTGCTGTTGATTTTCTGTATGGGGGTCAGCATCGGCAGAAATGGTGAAATTGTGAAAAATCTGCCCCTTCTGGGCGGTAAGGCGGCGCTGTTTGCCGTGATGACGGCAGTTTGCAGCATCATCGTGGTTTATATCCTCTCGACTTTGTTTCTGGCAAAGGAGGGGAAGAAATGAGCCTTGTGATTCTGGTTGTGCTGGTGCTTGGGATTGGGGCAGGCTATTTGATGCCTGCGGATCTGAGTGCCTTTATCGACAGTGCATCCTCTTATATGCTGCTGCTCCTGCTCTTTTCCGTCGGGATTGATACGGGGCTGAATAAGGCGGTTTTCACCCGTATCAAGGAGCTTGGCTTTAAAATTCTGCTGATTCCCTTCGGGATTGTGGTCGGCTCTCTTTGCGGCGGCGTGCTGACCTCTTTTCTGGTTTCGCTTTCTGCAAAGGAAAGCCTTGCGATTTCCGCAGGTCTGGGGTGGTATAGCCTTTCCGGCGTGCTGATTACCGAGGCAGGCAACCCTGTCGGCGGCACGATTGCATTTTTGGCGAATGTGTTTCGGGAAATGCTGACGTTTATCATTGTGCCGTTTGTGGCAAGCCATCTGAATTATTACTGTGCCATTGCACCCGCAGGGGCAACCTCCATGGATACCACGCTTGGCATTATCAGCAAAAACACGAATGGTACGATTGCGGTGCTGAGTTTTGTGAATGGCGTGATTTGTACATTTATTGTGCCGATTCTGGTGCCGCTGTTTCTGTAAAAAACAGAAAATGAAAAAAATTGTAAAAAAGTGTTGACAAAAGCTTTTCAGTGCGGTATTATAATCAAGCGCACTGAGATGTGCGGATGTGGCGGAACTGGCAGACGCGCTAGATTCAGGTTCTAGTGGGCATTGCGCCCGTGCAGGTTCAAGTCCTGTCATCCGCAGTTTTGCGGAGAAGACTATCGAGAAAATCGATAGTCTTTTTTATTTTCCAAAAAGAAGTTGTATTTTTCAGGAAAAAAGAAAGATTCAAAAAATCTGGATTTTTATTTGAAAAAATGCTTGACATTTTTCTTATGATGCAGTATTATAATCAAGCACACTAAGTTGTGCGGATGTGGCGGAACTGGCAGACGCGCTAGATTCAGGTTCTAGTGGGCATTGCGCCCGTGCAGGTTCAAGTCCTGTCATCCGCATTTTTTGCGGAAAAGACCATCGAGAAATCGGTGGTCTTTTTTTTATGCCAATCCGACAGTATATTTTTTATTCTTGCAATTTTCTACAAAAATGCTATGATATAAAAAATATACGAAAGAGAACCAGAAGGAGGCGCATGCGATGGATTTGGAATATTTGACGAAGGAAGGCTCATGGGAAAAGAATCCCCCTGATTTGCAGGCAGAGGTGCTGCAGGGCAAACGCGGCAGGCTTCTGGTGACGATTTACCGTGCAGGCGGCGCAGGGTTGCATCCGACGGTTCTGCTGAGCCATGGCTTTCCCGGGATTGAGAAG
>JBNMGO010000391.1:0-1762 GCA_050872285.1 Anaerotignum sp. | reverse complement strand
GTTATCACCCAGTTTGTTCTGGTCGAAATTTCAAAGTTCGCATCCACGAAATTTTCAATCACCTTTGTCTGCTCTGTTTTTCCGTCTGCATCCTCATAATCTGCATACAGACCATAATGCACCCCGGAGCAAACCTCCAATGCACCGTTTTCCGCATCCAGTGTATACTCGGAAAGCGTCAGCGCTTCCTGTTTCGTGTCATCCGCGTCCAGAATCTGCACAACCAGCTTGCCGTCCTCTGTGTAACATTCCGCCTTTACGGAGCCGTTTTCCACGATGGTTTTCTCTTTGTCTGCAAACTGTATTTTCCCCTCCGGAGTAAACACAAATTTTGCATTTGCCGCAAAGCCATCCGCTTCTGTTTCTGTCAGAATCAGCTTCTTCATGGTAATTTCATCCGGTCTGTCATCCTTTTTGAAGCCCATGTGTCCATTCGCATATTCGCATTTCGACGCGATATCCACCGCAGGAAATTCCGCCGCCTGCGCCGTTACAGGAACCATCGCCAGACAGCCTGCCGCCAACGCCAAACCGATTGTTTTCTTCATAAGATGACCCCTTTCGTTTTTCACAAGTTTTTCTATGTTGTCTTACTTCCTAGACGAAAATAGTTTCCCTTTTGTTCCCGAAAAATTTATTTTTATTCTTCCTCGCCCTGCGCGCGTTTATCAAAGGCTTTCAGCTTTTTCATGACCTTGCCGTGTACGCTGTTCGCAGGGAAATTTCCTGCCTTATTCTTCTTTCCGGCAGGCAGCCCCATCAGAAGCTCGATGCCCTCATCAATCTTGGAAATCGGATAAATATGGAACAGACCATCCTTCACCGCCTGCACCACCTCATCCTTCAGCACCAGATCCTTCACGTTGGAAACGGGGATAATGACGCCCTGCGTCCCTGTCAGTCCGCGCTTTTTGCAAAGGTCAAAGAACCCTTCGATTTTATAGGTGACGCCGCCGATTGCCTGAATTTCGCCCTTCTGGTTGACAGAACCCGTCACCGCCAGATCCTGCCTGATTGGCAGTTCCGAAAGGGAAGAAAGGATGCAGTACAACTCCGTACTGGAAGCACTGTCCCCGTCAATGCCGTTATAATTCTGCTCGAAGCAGACGCGACAACTCAGAGAAAGCGGGAAATTCTGTGCGTAGGTCTGCCCCAGAAAGCCCGTAATAATCTGTACGCCCTTATCGTGCGTCTGCCCGCTCAGGCGCGCTTCTTTTTCAATATTCACAATACCGGATTTCCCGACATAGGTTGTCGCCGTGATACGGGAAGGGTTGCCGAAGGCATAATTGCCCATATCCAGAACCGCAAGCCCGTTAATCTGCCCGATTTCCGCCCCCTCGGTATCAATCATAATCACGTTTTCCTCGAGCATTTCATCCAGCTTTTCTTCATACAGCTTCATCCGCTGTTCCTTTTCGTAAATCGTTTTTCTGATATGTGCCGCCGTCACAAGCTCTGCCCCTTCCAGCTTCGCCCATGTCACTGCTTCACAGAGAATCTCCGCCAGATGGTTGAAGCGCGTGGATAGCTTATCCTGCCGTTCCGCTGTTCGGGAGGAATATTCCACAATGGCGCAAACCGCACTTACGTCAAATTCCATGCTCTTTTCTCTGTCCACAAAACGCTTGATAAACTGCGCGATTTTCTGGATATTTTCATCCGTACGGGGCATTTCGTAATCAAAATCCGCACGAATCTTGAAGAATTTATCAAATTCCTCGTCATATTCATTCAACAGCTCATAATAATAGCTGCTGCC
>JBNMGO010000138.1:0-4454 GCA_050872285.1 Anaerotignum sp. | reverse complement strand
GGCGTGATATCAAACAAAACATGGTCCGCGGTAAACATCAGCTGTTTCTCCGCGCAGTACAGACACATCTGCCCGGGTGTATGCCCCGGAACGGACACGCAGGTAAATTCCCATCTGCCGACGGTGATTTTATCCCCATCCGCAACGCGTTCCGCCTCGAAATAACGGGTTGGCTCCAGTCCGCGCGCCGGGTTGGAAATCCGCAGCTCGGCAAGCTGTTCTCTTGTGAAGCCCTCGCGGTAAAAGAGCTCATCCGTTTCCTGCCAACGTGCGCCCTTCATGTGCTCCCACAAAATTTGGTGGTCGGTCGCACTGATGTAGATTTTACCCGGCTTATCCTCCATCAGAGTAGGTGCTAAGCCTGTATGGTCGGAATGTAAATGCGTAAGAAAGAGGTTCGTTTTCTCCCAATCGGCATCCAGTTCTGCCAGGCCTGCAAGCAGGGCATCCCGACATTCGGGGCGGTTAAAGCCGGTATCAATGATGAGGGTTTCGCCGCCATCCTGCACCACATAGCAGTTGAGATTCCGCAGGGGATTTTCGGGCAGGGGGACATCTATCTGAAAAATACGAGGTTCGTCATAAACTTTTGTCACCATTGTGTTTTCTCCTTTTCGCTTTCGTGTTATGCTTACTTCATTGTAACATAAGACGGCGCACCACGCCATAACGCGAACCGAAGCAACCGATATAGATATAAAGGAGGATTCTCATGCTGACCATAAAACCAACCCCCGATTATGATGCCATTCTGCGCTGGAACGCAGGCAGGGACGAAGGCTATCTCTTTCAATGGGCAGGCTCTGCCGCTTATCGGCACCCCTTAACGAGGGAACAGCTGATGCGTCAGGCCGCAAAGGAAGGCGTAACCATTTTCATGGCATACGAAAACGATATTCCCATCGGCACGATGGAGCTTTGCGATATCGACCCCATCCGAAAAACGGGGCGCATCTGCCGTGTGCTGTTTGCAGAGGAGGTAAGAGGAAAGGGGCTGGCGCACGAAGCACTTTCCGCCCTTTGTGAAAAGGCTTTTGATGAACTGGGACTGGAAACGCTTTCCCTGCGTGTATACTGCTTCAATCTGCCTGCCATCCGCTGTTATGAGCGGCTCGGCTTTCTGGTGACGGAATATTTCGAGGAAAAAGATTCCCATTGGAACAATTATGCCATGGAACGGCGGAAATAAGCCGTTTTTTGACAGAAACCCCCTCTGTTTCACTTTTATTTTTGCAAAATATTTCAGTTTAAATGCAATATATAGTTGACATTAAGAAAGATATGCTGTATAACTGAAGCATAAGGAGTGCTCTCCGGAAAGCACTCCCAAGGATATCCGAAAAACACCATTAGGAAGTGATGCTTTGAAAAATCTGAAATTAAAGGCGGCAAGAGCCGCAAAGGACCTCTCCCAGGAACAGCTTGCCCAGCTGGTTGGCGTGACGCGCCAGACCATCGGCATGATTGAGGCAGGAAATTACAACCCGACGCTCAATCTCTGCATTGCCATCTGCAAGGCACTGGACAGAACACTGGACGAGTTATTCTGGGAGGAATAAAAACGAAACGGAGGCTTTTTTTATGAAACAATTCCAAGACGAGAGAACCGTGCAGGTCAGAAACCAAATCCATGCCGAGCTGATGCGGATGATACTGTGCATAGTTGTGCTCTCCTTCTGCATAAAGACCCTGTATTTCCACATGAATCTTACGCAGTGCCTGACAGAATACATCATTATGATTTTTGCTCCGCTGTATCGGGCGGTACGCCTTCGCCAGACGGAGGTGGTTCTGGGGACAGGGCAGGACAGCCGCAAGCGCGCCACTCCCCTGCTGCTGTTACTGCTGCTGCTTCCGTTTTTCCTGCGAAGAAGCGAAATCGCACACGGGAATTTTTCTTCCCTGCTGCCCCCTGTGGTCTTTGTTGTTCTGTTCCTTGCCGTATGGTATCTTTTTTCCCATGCGGAGGAAAAACGGGCAGAAAAACTGGAAAAACGCTATGATACGGAGGACGAAACCAAATAAAATCAGGAAAAAACGAAAAAAATCCTTGCATTTTTGTGTTTCATGTGGTAGTCTGTTTTAGTGTCGGTCAGTTTGCCGACAGATGATAATAATCCTTGCTCTTCTCAAGGAAGAAGGGCCATTAGTCCAAAAGGAGGTGTAACCCACATGAACAAATACGAATTGGCGCTGGTTTTAAGTCCCGCACTGGACGAAGAAGGCAGAGCAGCAGAAGTAGCAAAAGTACAGGCTACACTGGAAAGATTCGGTGCAAAAATCGAAAAGGTTGATGATTGGGGCAAAAGAAAACTCGCTTACGAAATCGCAAAGGTAAACGAAGGTTTCTACAGCTTCACAACATTCGAAGCACCCGCTGCTGCACCCGCAGAAATCGAAGCTCGTATGCGTATTATGGAAAACGTTCTGCGTTACCTGATCATCCGTAAGGACGCTTAATCAAGCGGAATGAAGGAGGTAAGGTTATGAACAAAGTGATTTTGATGGGACGACTGGTCAGAGACCCCGAGGTAAGATATTCCCAGGGGGCAGAACCCTTAGCCGTTGCCAGATACACTTTGGCGGTCAACCGCCGTTTCAAACGCCAAGGCGAGCAGGACGCTGACTTTATCGGATGCGTTGCATTCGGCAGAGCCGGTGAGTTTGCGGAAAAATACTTCAAAAAAGGTCAGATGGTCAGCATTATCGGTCGGCTGCAGGTTCGCAGCTGGGATGATAACGAGGGCAAAAAACGCTGGAGTACGGATGTTGTGGTTGAAGAACAGTACTTTGCGGAAAGCAAGGCTTCCTTTGAAAGCCACAGAGATGCAGCACCTGCTGCCGCCGCACCCGCTCCGAAGCAGACTGCCCCTTCCGATGGTTTCTATCCCATTGATGAAAGCATCGAAGATGATGATCTCCCCTTCTAAAAATCTGAATAAGGAGGACTTAGAATCATGATTAGAAAACGTGGTCGCAGAAAAAAACGCGTTTGCCAGTGCTGTGCAGATAAAGTAACAACAGTTGATTACAAGGATATCAGCAAGCTGAGAAGATATGTTTCCGAAAGAGGCAAAATCCTTCCCAGAAGAATCACAGGCAACTGTGCAAAGCACCAGAGAGCGCTGACAACAGCAATCAAGAGAGCAAGACACGTATCCCTGATGCCCTATACACAGGACTAATTCGATACTGTTTGGGGCGAAATTTCGGTTTCGCCCTTTTTTTCAACAGAAGGCTGCAAAAAAGTGGTTGACAAGCCCTGTTTTGTATGATATGATAAATCTCGCGTCAGACAGATGCACTTTTATGCCCAGATAGCTCAGTTGGTAGAGCAGTGGACTGAAAATCCACGTGTCACTGGTTCGATTCCGGTTCTGGGCATTTTTGCAATATTTATGAAAATCCTACTACTCGAAAAAGGAAGCAATTCGCTTCCTTTTTCTTATATCCAGGGTTTTTCAATATTTTTTTGAGACCGACGCAGAAAGGCGGCAGAAAAATGAAAAAAACAGACCTTCTTCTGGTTGCAGGGGCGTTGATTATCGCTGCCGGCATCTGGTTTTTCTATTCCGCAGGAGCAGGAAAGGGCTTAGGCGTGGAGATTACGGTTGACGGGGAAAGCAAGGCATTTCTTCCTTTGGATGAGGATGACAGCATCCGCATTGATACGGATGGGGGCTACAACGTGATTACCATAAAGGACGGGGAAGTGACCGTAACCGAGGCGGACTGCCGCGACCAGATCTGCGTGGAGCATAAAAAAATCAGAAAAACAGGCGAGACTATCGTCTGCCTGCCTCATAAGCTTGTTGTGACCGTTACGGGGGACGAACCCGGTGATTTTGATGCGGTGGTGATGTAAAAACATGAACTACAGAAAAATTCCTTATTACGGGCTGTTTGCCGCACTGGCAATTCTGATGGGCTATGTGGAATTCATGATTCCTGTGCCTGTGCCGATTCCCGGGGTGAAGCTGGGACTGGCAAATGTGATTGTGATTATCATGCTTTATTTCATGGATGCGAAAAGTGCGTTTTTCGTTTCGCTCATTCGTGTACTGCTTTCGGGACTGCTGTTTGCAGGCTTTGCCGGGATGCTCTACAGCATGGCAGGGGCATTATGCAGCTTTGCGGTGATGGCACTTTTGCAGAAAACGGGGAAATTCAGCATGATCGGCGTTTCCGTTGCAGGCGGTATTTTTCATAATGTCGGTCAGATTGTGGTTGCGTCACTCGTGGTGCAGAATGTGCGGATGGCGTATTACCTGCCCTTCCTGCTCGTTTCGGGCGTGGTGACGGGGGTGCTGATCGGGATTGTGGCACAGACGGCGCTGAAGTATTTAAGTCAAAAACAGGGTTTTTGACTTGTTTGGACAGAGGAATAAACTGATACGTTCCAGCGGCTAAAGCCTTGAAACGTCCAGTTCTCCTCGAGTGGGCAAAGCCCCCTC
>JBNMGO010000252.1:0-2919 GCA_050872285.1 Anaerotignum sp. | reverse complement strand
TGGCTGATTTACAACGGCCCTGTGGAGCATGTGAAAACGGGCGAATGGGAAAAATTCGGCACGCCCGTGAGCCTTTCTCCCGATGCGACGAAGAAGTGCTTTCTGAAAATCGTCGGAGGAAAGGTGAAGGAGATTCCTGTGGATGTGGTCATTCCTGTGCTGCATGGCGCATGGGGCGAGGACGGCACGATTCAGGGTCTTTTAGAGATGGCACAGATTCCCTATGTGGGGTGCGGCGTACTGGCTTCTGCCGTTTCCATGGATAAGGTATTTACGAAGATGATTGCGAAGGCGGCGCGGATTCCGCAGGCGAAATATCTTTGGGTGCATAAGAATGACCTTGGGGAAAAGAGAGAAAAAATTCTCGACCATGCGGAGAAAAAGCTGGGCTATCCCTGCTTTGTGAAGCCTTCCAACGCAGGCTCCTCTGTCGGGATTTCCAAGGCGAAAAACAGAGAACAGCTTTCCCGTGCACTGGATTTTGCGGCAGGCTATGACAGAAAAATCATCATTGAGGAAGCGATTGATGCGAGAGAATTTGAGTGCGCGGTGCTGGGCAACGAAGAGCCGATGGTCAGTGGCGTGGGCGAGGTACTCTCTGCGGCGGAATTTTATGATTATGATGCAAAATACAACAACAGCGACTCCCGTACGGTGATTCCGGCGGAGGTAGAGGAAGAAAAGGTGGAGGAAATGCGCCGCATTGCCAGAAAGATTTTCCGTGCCGTAGACGGCAGCGGACTGGCGAGGGTGGATTTCTTCATTGATAAAAAAACAGGAAAAGTGCTCTTGAATGAGCTGAATACCATGCCGGGCTTTACGCCCATCAGCATGTACCCCATGCTCTGGGTGCAGGCAGGCATGACAGAAACAGAACTGATGGACCGATTTATCGAGCTGGCGTTTCAGCGGGATTCGGGCATCAGAGGATGAGGAGAAGGAAGAAATGGATACAAGACCAATCGGTGTATTTGATTCGGGGGTTGGCGGACTGACTGTGGTAAAGCAGATCATGAAGGTGATGCCCCATGAAAATATTGTATATTTCGGGGATACGGCGCGCGTGCCTTACGGGACGAAATCCAAGGAGGCCGTAACGAAATATTCCAAGCAGAATGTACGGTTTCTGCTGAGCAAGGAAGTAAAGGCAATTATTGTTGCCTGCAATACGGCAAGCTCCAACAGCTTAGATGCGCTGAGGGAGACGTTTGAGGTGCCGATTTTCGGCGTGGTTGTGCCGGGGGTCGAGGAGGCTTTGCGCTCCACGAAGAATAAGAGAATCGGCGTCATCGGGACACCGGGGACGGTGCGTTCCGGTGCGTATGAGCGGATGATCTGCGAGCAGGATCATGATATGAAGGTATTCACAAAGGCGTGTCCCTTGTTTGTGCCGCTTGCAGAGGAGGGCTGGACGGACAACGAGGTTTCCAGACAGGCGGCGAAGCGGTATCTGGAGGATCTGGTGGCAACGGGGATTGATTCCCTTGTGCTGGGGTGTACGCATTACCCCCTTCTGAAGCGCTGCATCGGGCAGACGGTCGGCGAGGCAATCAAGCTGGTTGACCCTGCGAAGGCAACGGCAAGACGGGTGATGGCTTTCCTGAAGGAGCATGACCTGCTGAACGAAGGCGAGGGTGCCGGTGAGAAGCAGTTCTATCTTTCCGACAGCACGGATACGTTCCAGTTTGTGTGCCAGAAGGCACTGAAGCACCCCTATGAGCCGGAAATTATCGACATTGAACGATATTAACGATATTAAAATAAAAAGGACGACAGATTTTTATAATCTGCCGTCCTTTTCTTAAGGGGAAGAAGTAGAAAGAATGTTATGGTTCGGAAGTGAATTTACTTCCGAAGGGGGAGTAACATCCTCGGTAACAGTATTGCCCTTTGGCGGAAGAATATACAGGGAGATTGAAAAAAAATATTATTGATAATTATTATTATTTGATATATGCTATTGAAATAAATTCCTTTTTCTGCTATACTGGAACAAACATAAGAACACAGCCTTCGGTTAAACTGATACCGAAGAAAGCATACAAAGGAGGAATGACAGATGAAACAACTCAAATCTCAGGAATTTCAGGCAGAGGTACTGGAAAGCAAGGTACCCGTACTGGTGGATTTTTCCGCGACATGGTGCGGCCCCTGCCAGATGATGGGCCCCGTACTGGAGCAGCTTTCCGCAGAATATGAAGGCAAGGCGAAGATCGTGAAGGTGGATATTGATGAATCCATGGATCTGGCGCAGAAATACCGCATTATGAGCGTACCCAACATGATTATCTTTAAAAATGGCGAACCTGTGGATGCAGTGATTGGCGCAGTGCCTGCAAATCATCTGAAGGAAAAACTGGACGCTGTTTTGTAAGACAACGATATGCCCCCGATTATTTGAAATCGGGGGATTTTTTATGTTTGATTTCTTTTGGGGATTGTCTATTTTGTTGGTAGGAATTCTATGTTCTGTTATTTTTTTGTTATTTTTGCTGAGAGGGGGTAAAAAATGTATAAAAACGGATACAATGAGCGAAAAATCCTCGCTGTTTTTTCCGTTGACGGGCAAAAAAGAAAGTGATATCTTTTTTTTATCAGAAAAAAACAGATTTTGAAAAGAGGTTATGCGTTATGAAACACTCAATGTTCATGACAACTGCATACGGTTTTGCTGTCCTGCTAATTAGCGTTATTATTCTGGGCATTATTGCCCCCAAGGAAAAGAAGAATAACGCCAATTGTCATGCGCAAAAATAAAACCTTTTTGCGAAACCTATCTGAGAGATATATGTGTATGTGAAGGCTCATGGCATTTGGCTATGAGCTTTTTTTGTTATCATTTTCCTTTCGGTGAGACACAAAAGGCATGACATAGAAAAATTTACAAAAGAAGAACTTACAAATTACAAAAGACAAAAC
>JBNMGO010000356.1:0-1955 GCA_050872285.1 Anaerotignum sp. | reverse complement strand
TTTCTTTCTTTTTTCCGCCGCTTTTGGTATGATGAGAAAAACGAATCATGGGGTTTTTCAGGAGATTTAAGGAGGTTTTGCAAATGGAGGAAAACAGAGAACTGACAAGAGCGGAGCTTGTGGAGCAGGATGCGAAGGAGTGCTTCAAGCAGGGCTTAAACTGCGCGGAATGTGTCATGACGGCGTTCATGAACCACTTTGACACAGGTCTGCCGAAGGAGGTTGTAAAGCTTTCAACCGGCTTTGGCGGCGGCATGGGGCATACGAAAAATACATGCGGCGCAATTACGGGCGCAGTTATGGCGCTCAGTGCCATCGTGGGCAGAGAAAACCCTATGGCAAAGGAAACCGTCCCCGAACGCATTGCCGAATTACAGCAGGGCATCTATCCTGTTGTCGGCAAAATGGTCAATGAAATCAAGGATGAATACGGCACGCTCATCTGCGCGGAGCTTTCCAGTCCCTTCGGTGATTTCGCAGGCAAGGCAAGAAAGAAAAACTGCCTGAGCATGATTACCCACTGCGCGAATCTGGCGGCAAAATATGCAGAGGAAGCGCAGAAATAAAAAGCACATGGAAAAAGGAATCATAAAGTAATATTGTAAGATAGAAATAACGAACAAAAGATTTGGTGATTGAGATGAAAAAAGTATTTTTGGGGCTTCTGGCGGCGCTGATGCTCACCGTGCCTGCCTTCGCCCATCCGTTGATTACGGTTTATGTAGATGGAGAACAGTTAAGCTTTGACCAGCCGCCCATCATTCAGGACGACCGCACGCTGGTACCCATGCGGAAAATTTTCGAGGCACTGGATGCACAGGTCATCTGGGATGAAACAGACCAGACCGTTATGGCAATGCACAACGAGGATATCATTCTTCTGCGTATCGGCGAAGCAGGTCTGTATAAAAACGGCGAATTGGTCTATACCATGTCCGTCCCTGCGCAGATTATCAATGACCGTACCCTTGTGCCTTTGCGCGCCGTTGCGGAAAGCCTTGGGGCGTCCGTTGGCTGGGATGGCGTAAAATATGTCATTGATATCCATTCGGACGGCACCTCCGAAAAGCCCACGGGCAATGAACAGCAGACACCGCAGGTCGGCGGCTATACGTCCTCTGTTCTTGCGGCAGACGGCACAGAGGTGCTGCATGTGGAGCTGAAATGTGACGAGCTGACGGGGCAGGCGGCAGTGAATACCGCCATGGCACAGGCAACCTTCGATGAAGGCAAAGCCTTCCTGCAAACCTACAAAGCACAGGCGTTGCAGGCATACGCCAATGACCCCGATAATTTCCAGCCCTATTACTGCGTGGGTGCGTACAGCCTGACACGCAGCACAAACGGCTATGCGTCCTTCTTAGGAACGGTTTCCTCCTACGCAGGCAATACGGAGCAGGCAGGCTATACCTCTCATACCTACGCCCTGAGCAGCGGCAGGGAGTGCGCCCTGAGTGATCTGGTTTCCGATAGTCAGGCGGATTTGCAGGCACTCTGGAAAGCCTCCTTCGAAGCACTGATTGATGCGGACGAGGATGCGTTCTACAGTGACGCGGAAAGCAGATTGGCAAAAAATCTGAATCAGGTACAGTTTTACCTGACGGACAGCGGCATTGTGTTCTATCTGTCCCCCGGCATCATCGCCCCTGCGGCAACGGGCGCGGTGTCCTTTGAAATTGCCTATACATTCTAAAAATAAAGAAGCTCTCATGTTCTTTGGATGTGGGAGCTCTTTTTTTGTATAAAATAAAATCCCCCTGCGAAAGCTATGTAAAAAGAAGGGGGCATCTTATGTGTACCGCAGTGACCTATCACACCAAAGACCATTATTTCGGCAGAAATCTCGATTTTGAAGCGTCCTTCGGGGAAAGCGTGACGATTACACCCAGAAATTTTCCCTTTGCAGACGGCAAATGGCGGACGAAATATGCCATGATTGGCATGGCGCACGTTGC
>JBNMGO010000315.1:0-2301 GCA_050872285.1 Anaerotignum sp. | reverse complement strand
GTGATTGGCGGTATTCTGGGCGTAAACCGCAGGTAGTGCAACAGAATTAGAAAATAAACTTGCAAATCCATCATTTTATGCTAAAATAAATTTTGTGATAAACGGAATAAAGGGGCATGGATCCTTCCGCCGAGAGAAAAAAGGAAAGATTCATCCCTTTTTTGCGTAAGAAAACAGTATGAAAGGATGGAGGAAAAAAGATGAAGATGAAAGGCAGAATGATGCTTTTGCTGACACTTATTGTGGCAGTTGCCCTGAGTGCAATCTCCTATAAGGGGATTGGTTCCAAAAAAGCATTGAGTGTTCATCGCATTGAGCAGGGGCTGGATCTGAGCGGCGGCGTGGATATCGTTTACGAAGCGGATCAGGAAACTGTTACAGACGATGAAATGAAGGCGGCAATTTCCCTTTTGCAGGGCAGATTGGACTGGAAAGGCTGGACAGAGGCTGAGGTTGCCCGTGAGGGGGACAAGCGTATCCGTGTGCAGATTCCCGGCGTGGAGGATGCAGAGCAGGCTATCCAGGAAATCGGACAGACGGCGCAGCTTTCCTTTGCAGATGAGGACGGCAACGTACTGCTGACGGGTGATATGGTAAAGGATGCAACCAAGCAGGTTGGCTCCACCAGCAAAAATAGCGCATCTCAGCCCTATGTTGCACTGGAATTTAACAAAGAGGGGACAGAACGCTTTGCAGAAGCAACGGCTGACAACATCGGCAAGCAGATTTATATTGTAATGGATAATGAGGTTATTAGCGCCCCTACCGTACAGACAGAAATTACAAACGGACAGGCTATGATTACAGGCAGCTTTACCGCGGAGGGTGCAGAACAGCTGGCATCCCTGATTCGCGCAGGTTCTCTGCCCTTTAACCTGAATGTGATCCAGATGAAGAACGTAGGCGCACGTCTGGGTGCGGATGCGCTTTCCGCAGGCATCAAGGCAGGTATCATCGGTATCGCACTGGTACTGATTTATATGCTGTTTGCATATAAGCTGCTGGGCTTTGCGGCAGACTGGGCTCTGGTTATCTATATTGGTCTGGAGCTGGTTGCACTGAGCCTGTTCCATGTGACGCTGACACTGCCCGGTATTGCAGGTATTGTGCTTTCGGTAGGTATGGCGGTAGATGCGAATATCGTTATTTTTGAACGTATCAAGGAAGAACTGGTAGCAGGCAAGAGCCTGCGGAATTCCCTGAAAAACGGCTTCAAGAGAGCAACTCCTGCGATTCTGGATGGTAACGTAACCACATTGATTGCGGCGGCGGTTCTGTTCTTCTTAGGCAGCGGTACCGTGAAGGGCTTTGCAACGACACTGATGATTGGTATCATCATTTCCATGTTCACCGCACTTTGCATTACCCGTGTGATTGTGAACGGTCTGATGTATGCCGGCGTGCAGAATCCCAAATATTACGGCTTGAGATTGAAATAAGGAGGTGGGGAAAATGCAGATTATTCAAAACAGAAAAAAATTCTTTATCCTTTCCCTGCTGGTCATTATTATCGGTTTTGGCTTTATGATTGCCAATGCACAGGCAGGCAAGGGCGCACTCAACTGGGACGTTGAATTTACAGGCGGTACTTCCATGGAAATGGATATGAACGGCAAATATGATAATGATAAGCTGCTTTCCATTATCAAGGATGTGACCGGTCAGTCCAGCCCACAAATTCAGGAGGTTCTGGGGACAAATAACGTAGAAATCAAATTGCAGTCCATCGACAGCCCCACGCGTACGGCTCTGGTGGAAGCAATTCAGAAGGAATATGCCAAGGCAACACTGACAGAAGCAAATGACATCAGCGGTACGGTCAGCGGCGAAATGCAGCGCGCAGCCATCAAGGCAACACTGATTGCGGCAGTGGCTATGCTGATTTATATTTCCATCCGCTTTAAGGACGTACGCGCAGGCGGCAGTGCGATTCTGGCACTGATTCATGACGTACTGGTGGTTCTGGCGGCGTATGCGATTTTCCGTATTCCCGTAAATAATGCCTTTATTGCGGTACTGCTGACAATTCTGGGGTATTCCGTTAACTCGACCATCGTTATTTTCGACCGTGTGCGTGAAAATAAGGGCGCGTTCAAGAGAAACCAGACAGCAGAACGCATCAACAAGAGCATCAGCCAGACATTGGCGCGTTCCATCAATACATCCCTGACAACACTGTTTACCATTGGTGCCATCTACTTCCTTGGCGTGCCTTCCATTCAGGAATTCGCACTGCCTATGGTGGTTGGTATCATTGCCGGCGCATATTCTTCCATTTGCATTTCCGGCTCTATCTGGTAC
>JBNMGO010000243.1:0-3007 GCA_050872285.1 Anaerotignum sp. | reverse complement strand
GGCAAGAGAAGAATGGTGGAACGCGGAGGGCAAAGCGCAGGGACGCGCGTATCCCCTGTGTCTGGCAGGCATCGGGCCTTATGGCGCATACCTTGCGGACGGCTCGGAATATCGCGGCAATTACGGCGTATCCGATGAGGTTCTGCGAGAATTTCATAAGGAAAGAATGGAAATTCTCTGGAACGCAGGCGCGGATATTCTCCTGATTGAAACACAGCCTTCTCTGCACGAGGCTCTGATTGAAGCGGAACTTGCAGAGGAGATGGGCGCGGATTACTGGATCAGCTTTTCCTGCAAGGATGAACATCATATCCATGAGGGCAACACGATTGCGGAATGTGCGAAGGTGCTTTCCGAAAACCATCCCGGACTGAAAATGATTGGCGTGAACTGCTCCAAGCCGGAGCATATCGCAAGCCTGATTCGGGATATCAAGGGGGCAACCGATTTGCCCGTTGGCGTATATCCCAACAGCGGTGATATTTATGACCCTACCACAAAGACATGGCAGAAGGTCGGCGGCGGTGCAGGCTTCGAGGAAAATGCACGCTCCTATTTTGAAGCGGGCGCAGATGCGGTCGGCGGCTGCTGTACCACAACCTGCACCCATATTGAACAGGTTGTGAAGGCGCGGGATGCGTTTCGCGCGAAGGCGTAATGACAGAAACAGAAGATAAAAAGAGAAATGAGAAAGGAATAAAGATATGCAGTCAGTAGTAGATTTTCTTTATATGGTCGATGACATGCTCTGGGGGACCCCCATGGTTGTCATCGTTCTGGGTACGGGCATTTTCCTGTCCCTCCGCTTTGGCTTCAGCTATCAGCGGAAAATTCGGTTTAATATCAAAAATACCTTTGGCAAGATGACCTCCGCAGGCGAGGGCGTGGGGACGGTATCCAGCTTCCGTGCGGCATGTACGGGGCTTGCGAATACGGTCGGCACGGGGAATATCAGCGGCGTTGCGACGGCAATCGTAAGCGGCGGCCCGGGCGCGCTTGTCTGGATGTGGGTTTCCGCGTTCTTCGGGATGTCCACAAAGGCATGCGAAATCATCCTTGGTCAGCGTTACAGAGAGCATTACAAAAACTCCATGGATGAATATGTCTGCGACCGTTCTTTTGTCATGAAGAATGCGTTTGGCTGGAAAAAAGGCGCGATTGTGTTGGCGGTTTTCGCCTTCGTGCTTGGCCCTTGGACCTGCTGTGTGCAGACAGAGGCGGTAACCAGCTCCATGCAGCAGGCGTTCGGCGTGACACCCCTCATCAGCGTGGCAATCATCGGTATTACCTGTATCGTTACGATTTTCGGCGGTCTGAAAAGAATTTCCGAGGTTATGAGTAAAGCCGTTCCCATTATGGCAGTGCTGTATATCCTGATGGGGCTTGGCGTTATCATTCTGAATATCAAGCAGGTTCCGGCGGCGGTTGCACTGGTGTTTGAATCTGCGTTTTCTCCCACTGCGGCTGTGGGCGGCTTTGCCGGCGCAACTGTAAGAGATGCGGTAAAATACGGCGTAGCGCGTGGGATTTATTCCAATGACGCAGGCACCGGCTACGGCATTATTGCCCATGCGCCTGCGATTACAGACCATCCTGTGCGCCAGTCTGTATGGGGTTGGGGCGAAATCACACTGGATACGCTCATCATCTGCTCCATCACGGCATTTACCATCATTATCACAGGCTCTTATTTCCAGAGCGATGCGACATCCGGCGCGCTGACAACGATTGCCTTCGGCATGGCGTATGGACATGTCGGCGCAAAGCTGACCGCGATTGCGATTGCCGTTTTCGCATGGACAACCATCATCGGGATGTACTATACCTGTGAAAAATCCGTAAACTATGCCTTCGGGGATACGGAAAAAAATAAAAAGGCAATGCCGATTTATATCATTTATTATATGCTGCCCTGCGTTATTTTTTATAACATTGAGGCGGATGTGCTCTGGGCGCTGACGGATATTCTTTCCGCCTGCTATGTAGCCCTGACCATCTTCTTCATTTACGCAAAGCACAAGGTTATTTTTGCACTCTTCGACGATTTCTGGAAGAGATTCCTGCCGGCGAAGGAAAGAGGGGAAAATCCTCCTGTGGTTGCCTTCGACTGTGCATTGGAAAGAGAAAATGCAGAAGCAATGACAAAATAATGGAACGAAATGAGGCGTGTTTGATACACGCCTTTTTCCATGTTAAAAATTTGTAACAGGAACTCTGTGACAGCTGACGGGCAGAAAAGGCGAAAAATGCAGTTTGGCTTTGGTACAGGGGGGAAACGTGATATAATCGTAGAAAAAGAAAACCGTCAGGCGGAGGTGAACGGAATGTATTTTACATACGGAGAAGAAGAACTTTCCTATCTGCGGCAGAAGGACAAGCGGCTCTGCGAAGTGATTGACCGTATCGGGCGGATTGACCGCGCGGTGGATACGGATTTATTTTCGTCCGTGGTGCATCATATCATCGGGCAGCAGATTTCCACAAAAGCGCAGGCGACCATCTGGCAGAGGATGCAGGATGCGCTTGGCAAGGTAAACGCCGAAACCATCCTCGCGGCAGGGGTTGTGAAGCTGCAGTCCTTGGGCATGACCTTTCGCAAGGCGGAGTATATTACGGATTTTGCCGAGAGGGTGCATAACGGCACATTCCATCCGGAGACAGTCGCGGAGATGAGCGACGAGGATGCGATTCGGGAACTGAGTGCCCTGAAGGGGATTGGCGTCTGGACGGCGGAGATGATTCTGCTGTTCTGCCTACAGCGACCCGATGTTTTCAGCTACGATGACCTTGCGATTCAGCGCGGACTGCGGATGGTTTATCATCACAGAAAAATTGACCGTAAGTTGTTTGAAAAATATCGCCGCCGCTTTCATCCCTATTGCAGCGTGGCAAGTCTGTATTTATGGGCGGTGGCAGGCGGTGCGATTCCGGAAATGAAGGATTATAAGCCGAAAAACGAAAAGAAGAAATAGAAAAATTGCGACAGAATGTAAGGCAGGTGTAAGAG
>JBNMGO010000136.1:0-4484 GCA_050872285.1 Anaerotignum sp. | reverse complement strand
TGCGGGAGATTGAGGGCAGAGCCCTCAAGGTCTTTTGTCTTTAGTTCATAGAATCTGTGGAGCCGATGACGTTTTTAATCTTGTCCTCAACCAGTTCCTGAATCAGTGCTCTGCCTGCGCCCAGATAGCCGCGGGGGTCGAATGCCGCAGGCTCATCCCCGAAGGACTTGCGGACAGCAGCTGTCATTGCCAGTCTCAGGTCAGTATCCATGTTAATCTTGCAGACAGCCATGGAAGATGCCTTACGCAGCATTTCCGCAGGAATCCCCTTTGCGCCTGCAATGTTGCCGCCGTATTCGTTGCACATTGCAACACATCTCTGGTCAACGGAGGATGCACCGTGCAGAACGATGGGGTAGTTGTGGAAGCCTGCTGCCTCCAGCTTTTCTGTAATGGTTGCCAGTCTGTCAAAGTCCAGCTTTGCTTCGCCCTTGAATTTATAAGCGCCGTGGCTTGTGCCGATGGCAATGGCAAGGGAATCCACGCCTGTGCGTTTCACGAAATCAACCGCCTGATCGGGGTCGGTGTAGGTTGCATGTGCGGCGTCTACGTTAACCTCATCCTCAACGCCTGCCAGCTTGCCCAGCTCCGCCTCAACCACGATGCCTCTTTCGTGGGCATATTCTACGATTTTCTTTGTCTGTGCCACGTTTTCCTCATAATCCAGATGGGAACCGTCGAACATAACAGATGTGAAACCGTATTCGATACAGTCTTTACATACTTCAAAATCGGAACCATGGTCCAGATGCAGTGCAATATCCAGACCGGTTTCTTCGATTGCGGCATCCACCATCGCTTTCAGATATTTGGGATGCGCATACTTCAGTGCAGATTTGGAAACCTGCAGGATAACAGCGGAATTCTGCGCCTTTGCCGCAGCCACGACACCCTGGATGATTTCCATGTTATTGATGTTGAACGCACCGATGGCATAGCCGCCCTCAAATGCCTTTTCAAACATTTTTTTTGTTGTTACCAAAGCCATATAAAGACACCTCTCTTGAATTATTTTGGGTTTGCATTTAGCATTGCCTTATATTAGAATTATAATACGGTAATAGATTTGTGACAAGGCATTTGCGCGGAAAAGATTGGGGGCATGGAAAAATGAAAGCGATTCTGGCATTTTTGTCAGTTCTGGGGATAGACCTTTCCTCGAAGAAATGGGCGGAGGAAAATCTGCCGCTCAATAAAAAACGGGAAATTGTCAAAAATCACCTCTATTTCTGGCACATAAAGAACAGCGGCATCGCGTATAATAGATTCAGCGGAAGACGAAAGGGAATTCTTCTTGCCACAGGCGCATTGCTTGCCTGCTACGGCGGTCTGTTGGTGCAGATTCTGCGCGGCAAAGGAGAAAAACGGCTTGCACTTCCTCTGGCGCTGACCCTGGGCGGCGGTGCGGCAAACTTCTGGGAACGGCTGAAAAAAGGGCGTGTAACGGATTTTTTATTCATCCCTGTGGAAGGGAAAAATGCCCCGATTTTCAACATTGCGGATGTTTCGATTGTCATTGGTGCGCTTTGGATGACAGTGGTTCCTTTTCTCAAAAATAAGAAAAATTGATTTTACTGTTGCCTAACATGGTTGATTGTAGTATAATCAGAGCAGAAATCCTGAAATGCACGACAACTTGCTATATTTGAACCTACATTACTGACTCGGGATTCCTATAAACAGCGGATATGTCAGGCCCCAAGATAATTCCCTTTGGGCGGGGGAAGGCAGAGTCCGAGGTTGCGGAAACCCACCTGGCTTAGGCTAGGTGTCAAGGGGCAAGACCGGCATTTCGGGGTTATTTTTTTTATAATAAAATAGAAGCAACAGAGAACAGCTTGCGAAGGCTGTTCTTTTTTGTTGCAAAAATACGATAAAAAACAGGCATCCTGATTGTAATGGAAACATAAAAAACAATAGGGATGCCTTTTTTGTTTTGTTTTTTTCGGACAGGAGAAGGTGCTTTACGGAAGAGGGGAGGAATGTGCAGATACAGAAGACGGGAGAAAGAAACCATAGGCTATGTGAGAAAATCAGGAAGGGGAATCAAGGATGAAGAAAAAACGATTTTTGGCATGGGCGCTGACTGCGGTGATGACGGTCGGGGCAGGACCGGTGACGGCATTGGCGGCGGAAAGTGCGGAAGGAAAAGAAAACCATGTTACCGCAACAAAAACAAGAAGTGAAGAAGCAGATGAAAATGGTGCTTATACCATTACGCTGAGGGTAAAGGGCGGTTCAGAAACGATAACGGAGGAAAACCAACTGCCTGCGGATGTTGTGCTTGTGATTGACAGCTCCGGCAGTATGGCGGAGGGCGTGGATTTCTGTGGCGGCGTGCTTGAGATGCAGGCGGATGGCTGTAAGGAAAAATATGTCTGCAAAGAATGCGGATGCGAATACGGAAAAAGGAGGTCCGAAACGTGTACGGCGGTTATCCATGACCGTTTGTTTTATGCAAAAGCGGCGGCAAGTGCATTTGTGGAAGGCTTTCTGACGGAGGACAGCAAAATTCGGGTCGGTCTGTGCGATTTTTCGGGGAAGAATCACATAGAGGCAGAGTTGACAACAGAAAAGAAAGACCTGCTTGATTGGATTGCAGGGGAGGATTTCAATGCAGACCATACCGATGGCACAAGCTATGCGGCAGGGCTGAAAAAAGCAGGAGAAATGTTGGCGGATTCGGAAAATCCGAAATATATCGTCCTCCTTTCGGACGGCGAGCCGAACCGCGGTGACGGGAGAAAAGAGGCACAGGCGCTGATTGATAAGGGCGTAACTATTCTGACGGTCGGTATTGATGTGCAGGGCAATATGGAAAGATACTTAAAAGCCATTTCTTCCAAGGATAAGGACGGCAATGCGTATTATTATGAAAGCTCTGCCAATGCCTTGACGGAAATTCTGAAAAATCTGCGCGAAACGATTTCGGAAACCATTTATGCAGGCACAGATGCTGTTCTGACGGATACCATCAATGCGGAGGAATTTGAATATATCGAGGGCAGTCTGACGGAGGATGCCGCAGTTGAGAAAAACGGCAATGGCATCACCTGGAGGATTGGCAATCTGACCCAGGAGGAAAAGACCATTTCCTTCCGCGTGAAACCGAAGGCAGGAAAATGCGGTACGCTTTACACCAATACGGATGTTGTCCTCACATATCTGGATACGGAGGGCAAGGCGCAAAAGCTGACCCGAGAGGAAATCGGGCATCCGTTTATCGAAATGCCTGCGCCCGAAATTCCCGCGCAGTATCGGAAAAAGATAACCTTCAAGGTGGTAAACGGCACATGGGCTGACGGCACAACAGCGGACAAAATCACCTATGTCACCCTTCTGGATGCAAATGGAAACCAGAGCGAAACCGGCACAGGCACGCTGACTGCGCCCACAGGCATGAAAGCGAACACGAATTACGGCAACGGCGCGTGGGATACAACACCTCCGACAACCGTAAGCGGCACAGCGGATGCAGCCTATACCTACAGCTTCAGCAAAATTTCCTCCGGTGGCGGTGGCGGCGGCGGCTCCCATTCCCACAGAAATACAACAAAGACAGAACCCAAGCAGGAAGAAGTGCTGAACAAAGAGGATCATTTCCAGTATGTGCAGGGCTATCCCGACGCAACGGTGCGCCCGGATGCGAACATCACCCGTGCCGAAGCAACGGTCATTTTCTTCCGTCTGCTGACAGATTCCGTACGGGAAAAATATCTGGATACGGAAAACAGCTTTACGGATGTGAACGCTGCGGACTGGTTCAATCTTGGTATTTCCACCATGGAAAACGGCGGCTTTGTGAACGGCTACAAGGACGGCTCCTTCCGTCCGAATGGCTATATCACCCGCGCGGAACTGGCAACGATTATCTCCAACTTTGATGATTTGGAGCCCGTAGAGGAGAGCAAATTCCCCGATGCGGCAGGGCATTGGGCAGAAGCCTATATCAATTCTGCGGCAGAAAAGGGCTGGCTGAGCGGCTATGCGGATGGGCTGTTCCGCCCGAATCAGCTGATTACAAGAGCGGAAACCATGTCCATGATTAACCGCGTGCTGGAACGCAGTGTGGACGCCGATGGACTGCATGCGGACGCAAAGCAGTGGCAGGATAACCCTGTCGGCAAGTGGTATTATTATGCAGTGCTGGAGGCAACCAACCCTCATGAATACGAAAGAAAGGATACCACGGATGTGGAACGCTGGACAGCAATCACAGCTGAAAAAATCTGGGAGAATTAAATCGTAAAAAACGGAGCGGATAAGTCAGACGGCTTACCCGTTCTTTTTTTCAGATGAAAACATATACTTGTACCAGTAAGGAGTTGGTACAATGAAAAAATACATATTATTGGGCGGTCTGCTGCTGTTGTTTTCCCTTTCTGCCTGCGGTACGGAGAAAACAGCGAAACGCGCGGAAGTAGGGCATATCGGCACAGAAACCTCTATCAGTCGGGAAATGGCGGCAAAAACGATTGCCTTAG
>JBNMGO010000256.1:0-2840 GCA_050872285.1 Anaerotignum sp. | reverse complement strand
TTTCTACTTCTTCTCCCCAAAAGACGCGAAATGTGTTACACTTTTCTTAAAGAATCCGCAAGGATTAAGGAAAACTTAAACATTTCCCTGCGATTTTCTTAAAATCGTTTCGGTAAGATAGAATCACAGCATGACGGAGGTGCACCATGTACAACATTTTGATTTGCGATGATGAAAAGGATATCGTATCCGCTTTGTCGATTTATTTATCCACAGAAAACTACAACATTTTCACCGCCTACACCGGGCAGGAGGCACTGGATATCGTAGCCAAGCATGACATTCATCTGATTCTGATGGATATCATGATGCCCCAGATGGACGGGATTGCCGCTACGGTGAAGCTGAGAGAAACCTCGAACATCCCCATTATTCTGCTGACCGCAAAGAGCGAGGACAGCGACAAGATTCTGGGGCTGAACATCGGGGCGGATGATTACATCACGAAGCCCTTCAACCCGATTGAGGTGCTGGCAAGGGTGCGTTCACAGCTACGTCGCTATACCTCTCTGGGCGGCATGGCGAAGAAGGCTTCTCACCTGACAAACGGCGGCATTGAGATGGATGATGAATCGAAAATCGTGACGGTGGACGGCGAGGTTGTCAGCCTGACGCCAAGCGAATACAACATTCTGAAGCTGCTGATGGAAAACCCCGGCAGAGTTTTTTCCTCCACGCAAATCTATGAACGCATCTGGAATGAGGATGCCTGCGGCTCCGGCAGCGTGGTTGCTGTGCATATCCGCCATCTGCGTGAAAAAATTGAGATTGACCCCTCGAATCCCCGTTACCTCAAGGTAGTCTGGGGGTTGGGGTATAAAATCGAGAAGGAGGCGAAACAATGACAAAGCTTTCCTATACCCTCGGCATGAAGGTGTTTGCCTGCTTTATTGCAGTGCTTTCGGGCATCACCGCCTTTTTCGACGGTATTGGTATCTTTCTTGCAAACAACTATGATTTTTACAGCAGCAGCCTTGCAGAACTGAAAGGATACTATCCTTATTTTGATACAGGGATACTGACCAGACTTTACGGGATGCGCGGCGCGCTTCTGCCGATTCTGGCAGTCAGCCTGCTTGTGTTTGCCATTTCGGTGATTTATCTGCTGTGCGCCGCAGGGCATCAGCCGGATACGGATGAAATCGTCCCGAATTTGCAGGATAAAATCCCTCTGGATTTATATCTTGCAATCGTCTGCCCGATTCTGCTGGTGATTCTGTTCCTGTGCCTGGATAACTGGCATCCGCTTGCCGATACAGGAGCACTTCCCTTTGCAGTGATTGGCGCGTTGATTCTGGCAATTCTGGGGCTGGCAACACTTCTGACCTGTGCAACCCGTCTGAAGCTTGGGAAATATTTTTATCAGCGCACGATTACCTATCAGGTGATTCGTTTCTGCTGGAAGATGCTTGCGGCAGTCTGCACGACGATTGCGGATGCCGTAAAATCCATTTCCACTACATGGAAAATTGCGGTAGCATGGCTTGTGATTTCCGCATTTTATACCATGGGCGGCTTTGGGGCGATTGTACTCAGCTTTGTGCTGTTATTGGTATTCTGTTCCACGGCATCGCAGATGCAGGAGTTGAAAAACGGCGGCGAGGAGCTGGCAAAGGGCAATCTGAATTACAAAATCAACACACAGCGGATGTTCCCCCTTTTCCGCGCACATGGGAAAAACCTGAACAGCATTTCCAAAGGCTTTTCCATCGCACTGGAGCAGAAGATGAAGAGTGAGCATCTGAAAACGGAACTGATTACGAATGTTTCACACGATATCAAAACACCGCTGACCTCTATCATCAATTATGTAGATTTGCTGAAAAAGGAAAATCTGGACGGACAGGCGGCAGAATATATCGAGGTTCTGGACAGACAATCGCGCCGACTGAAAAAGCTGACCGAGGATCTGGTTGAGGCATCCAAGGCTTCGACAGGCAACCTCAAGGTGCAGCTTGCTCCGACGGATATGGGCGAACTGGCGGCGCAGGCCGTTGCGGAATATGAAGAAAAGCTGGAAAACGCCAATCTGGAGGTTGTCATCAACGGCGGAGATACCCCTCTGTTTGCCATGGTGGACGGGAATCTGACGTGGCGTGTGCTGAGCAACCTTCTGAGCAATGCCTGCAAATATTCGCAGCCGCACACAAGAGTATACATTGACATCAGGAAAGAGAAGGATACAGTCATTCTCTCCATAAAAAATATCAGCAGAGACGCGCTCAATATTCCTGCGGAGGAATTGATGGAGCGGTTTGTGCGCGGAGACAGCTCCCGTCACACGGAAGGGAGCGGCTTAGGGCTGAATATCGCCCAATCCCTTGTTGGCTTGCAGAAAGGGAAATTCTCTCTGGAAATTGAGGGTGATTTGTTCAAGGCATTTGTTGCATTCCCTGCAACAGAACCCCCTGCACCCCCTGCGGAGGAAATGCCGGAGGACGAAATGCCGATGGATGAGATGCCAATAGACGAGATGCCGATAGACGAAATACAAGAGGAAACGGAAGAAAACGAATAAAAAAAGAGCGGCTCGAAGAAAATTCGGGTCGCTTTTTTGATGCTTACCATTTATGGTGATGCAGCTGTCCTTCCATGAGCATGCCGGGGAAGCCCTGCTGACGCATGGCTTCATAAATAATAATGGCAACGGAATTAGAAAGATTCAGGCTTCTTGCCGCTTCCAGCATGGGGATGCGAATGGTGTGCTCCTCATGCGCCATAAGGATTTCTTCGGGGATGCCTGCGCTTTCCTTCCCGAACATGATGTAATCATTTTCGCCGTAGGTCACATCGGCATAGACATGGCGCGCCTTTGTGGATGCCATCCAGATTTTCGCATT
>JBNMGO010000386.1:0-1808 GCA_050872285.1 Anaerotignum sp. | reverse complement strand
GCGTCGCGGCATCCACCACCGTCGGCACGCCGATGGCAATCACGGGAATCCCCAGATGCTCCTCATCCAGTATCATCCGCCGATTGCCGACCCCTGCGCCCGGCGCAACGCCCGTATCGCTCATCTGGATGGCGGCGTTGATGCGGTTGGAGCGGCGCGCGGCAAGGGCATCAATCGCAATCAGCAGGGAAGGGTGCAGCTTATCCACAATCCCTTTTACGATTTCGCCTGTTTCAATCCCTGTAATCCCCATCACACCGGGACTGACGGCGGCAACGGGGCGGACGGTTTTCTCAATTTCCTCGGGCAGTGTGCCGCTGAGGTGACGCGTCACCAGAATTTTGGAAACCACCTTCGGGCCGAGCGCATCCGGCGTGATGTTCCAGTTGCCCAAGCCAATCACCAGAATACAATCCTCCTTTTTCGGCTTTGCCAGAGAGCGAATCTGCTCCGCCAGAAGCCCAATCAGCTTTTCGTGACATTCCACATCATTTTCCTTCAGCTTTTCCGATTCCAGTGTGATATAATGCCCCATCGGCTTGCCCATGCGCTCACTGCCCGCCGGGGAAAGAATATGCACATGCGTGAGGGAATAGTCCGCCTGCTCCTCGGTTTCGACTGCCACGCCATCCAGCGCGTCAGGAGTATCCTTTTCCGCCAGCTCTCGTGCCTCAATGGCAAGGTCTGTGCGGACAGAAAAGGTCTTCGGGGTATCTTTTTCGTCTTTTTCGTTCATGCTTTCACTGCCTTTCTGTATTTTCCTAGGGTTTTTCATTATTTTTTTCGTAGTTTTGAAAAGTATTCATTGACTTATTTCGTTCCATAAGGTAAAATATATCCGTTAAGTTAACCATGGGGTACTCGAGAGAGTGTGAAAAAAGCCCCGAGCCGTGTCGGAGGGAAAATGCCCTCAAGGTGGTTAATAGTAAGAGAAAAGAGCGATATTCCCCAAAATATCGACAGAGAAAACCACATTAAAGTAATTAGGAGGAAATAACATTGGCTAATATCAAATCTGCTAAGAAAAGAATTAAAGTGATTAACAAGAAAACACTGAGAAACAAAATGATTAAATCTCAGGTAAAAACAGCTATGAAGAAGGTAATCGTTGCTGTAAATGCAGGCGATAAGGAAACAGCGGCAGTTGCACTGAAAAATGCAGTATCCGCTATCGACAGAGCATACATCAAAGGCATCTACCACAAAAACGCAGTAGCAAGAAAGAAATCTTCTCTGACAAGACTGGTAAACAGCCTGTAATTTCAAAACAGATTTGAAGGGATATTCCAAACGGAATATCCTTTTTTTCTGCCCGAAAACAGCCTGCGCTCACGGGGGAGAATGTCTTGCTTTCCGCCCGAAAAGGGCATATAATGAAGAACAAACGGCATTTTGAGAGAAAAAAGAGAGAATTTGGTTTTTCAGAGGGATGAAGGAGGAATTTTTGATGCTGAAGGAAAAGGCAGGGCAGTATTATTTTGTGCAGGATAAAAGCTGTGCAGAAGCCATTCTGCTTGCGGCAAATGAAACATATCACCTTGGCATGACAGAAGAAGCAACGAAGCTGTTTGCAGGTTTCCGTACCGGCATGGGCATGGGCGGCACCTGCGGCGCACTTTCCGGTGCCATCGGTGTCTTGAGCAGTAAATACGGCACGAGAGAGGATCTAAAGGCAATCTGCGCGGATTTTGTTGCCGCATTTGAAAAGAAGCTGGCACTCGGCACAACGGAGTGCGCTCCTCTTGCGGCAAAATATAAAACAGAGGGCAAACGCTGTCGGGATGCGGTGGAGCTGACCGCAGAAGCTT
>JBNMGO010000075.1:0-6307 GCA_050872285.1 Anaerotignum sp. | reverse complement strand
CCAGCAGGCTCATATCACGAATCCCTGCAAGGCTCATGTGGAGCGTTCTGGGAATAGGGGTTGCGGAAAGCGTCAGCACGTCCACATTCTCTCTGAGCGCTTTCAGCTTTTCCTTATGTGCCACACCGAACCGCTGCTCCTCATCCACGATAATCAGTCCCAAATCCTTGAATTTCACATCCTTGGAGAGGATACGATGCGTCCCGATTAAAATATCGGAATAACCCTTTTCGATATTTTGCAGGCTTTCCTTTTGCTGCTTCGGGGTACGGAAACGGGAAAGCAGTTCGATATGAATCGGGTAGCCCGTCATTCTCTGGGTGAAGGTATTATAATGCTGCTGTGCCAGAATGGTGGTCGGGACTAAGAATGCAACCTGCTTGCCCTCCTGCGCCGCCTTGAATGCCGCACGAATGGCAACCTCCGTTTTGCCGTAGCCAACGTCGCCGCAAATCAGTCTATCCATGACCTTACTGCTTTCCATATCCTTTTTCACATCTTCAATGGCGTTCAGCTGGTCATCTGTTTCCTCGTAAGGGAAGTTTTCCTCAAATTCCTGCTGCCAGATGGTATCCGCGCCATAGACAAAGCCCTGTGCCGCCGCACGTTTTGCGTAAAGTGCAACCAAGTCCTCCGCCATAATCTGGACAGCCTTTCGCGCCTTCGCCTTTGCCTTCGCCCAATCCTGTCCGCCGAGCTTATTCAGCTTGGGTGCGGCAGAGCCTGTGCCGATATATTTCTGCACCATGTCCATCTGGTTGACGGGGACAAAAAGACTGCCGCCGTCCCGATAGGAAATCTTCATATAATCCTTCTGCACGCCCTCGACGGAGATTTTCTCCAGACCGCGGAACACGCCAATGCCGTGGTTATCATGCACGACATAATCCCCGATATGCAAATCGGTAAAGCTTTCGATTGCCGCGCCGTTTTTCCTGCGTTTCTTCCGTTTTTTCTTTTCCTTGCCGCCGAATAATTCGCTGTCGCAAAAGACCGCAAAATCAATATAATCATACCGAAAACCCTTGGAAAGCGAGCCTCTCGCCACCCAGACAGCCCCCTTCGGCACTTCCTTTTCGAGCGAATCAATATAAACGGCTTCCAATCCCATTTCCTGCAATTCCTTTGCCATGCGCTGCGCCCTTGTGCCGCTGCCGGCAAGGATGAGGGTGCGGAAATGGTTCTTTTTCAGATATTCCAATTCCTCACAGAAGAGGTCTGCGCGTTGTTGGAAGGACGGCGTGGAACGCACCGAAATATTCACCATGGTTTTCGGATGGAAATCCATCGTTTTCTGATTCAAGCCTGCAAACAGAACCGTTGCAAAGCTTTCCGCCTGCCGCAGAATTTCCGTATAATCATAGAGCATATTGCTCTGTCCGGGCAATAAATAGCCCTGCGCGATACGCCCCTTCACGCTTTCGCGATATTCCTCTGTCAGGATATCCATGTGTTCGCGGATACGCTCGGGTTCATCGAACACAAGCAGGGTATCCTCCTGCAAATAGGAAAGCAGGCTGACAGTTTGCTCATAAAAATAATCGGCATACGCCCCGAGCGCGGGCAATGTCTTTTCTTCGCGCAGGCGTTCCGCATCCTCGCCGATATGCTCACGCAGGCGTTCTGCGTTTTCCGTTTCGCCCTTCTGTTCCAGATTTTTCAGCACCTTCCGATATTCCTGCTCGATGCGTTCTGCCGCGGAAAGTGCCTGTTCCTCGGTATAGACCATTTCGCGCATAGGAAAAATGCTTGCTTCCTCCAGCTTTTCCACGGAACGCTGGCTCTGTGCATCCATGCTGCGGATGGAATCAATTTCATCATCCCAGAATTCAATACGCACCGCATCCTCCGCCGTCAGCGACCAGATATCCAGAATACCGCCGCGCAGGCTGAACTGCCCGGGGCTTTCCACCAATTCCGTCCGCTCATATCCCATGCGTACCAGTTTTCTGGTCAAATCCGCGATTTCGACAATTTCACCTGTCCGCAAAGTCAGCCGAAAGGCGGCAAAAACCTCCTTCGGGGGATATTTATCCAACAATGCTTCGACAGATGCCACAATGACGGGCGTTTCGCCCTTCAGCAGGCGTTCCAGAACCAGAAAGCGTTGGCGGTTCATTTCCATGCTGTGGACATCCGCGCTGTAGAAAAGGATATCCTTCGCAGGATAATACACGCAGTCCTTGGTGAAAAAGGTCAAATCCTCCAGAATTTCCTTCGCGCGCAGTTCACTGTAGGTCAGAAAGAGAAGCGGACGCTTTGTCTCCGCCTGCAGGCTATACGCCAGATGATTTTTTGCCGCATCAATAACACCTGTTGCGAAAACAGGCGTATTTCCCTTTGCAATTCCTTCCAGAATCTGTTGAAAGCTGCCCAATTCGGTCAGCGGTGCGGTTAAGGCTTTCATGCTTCATTCACCCCGTCAGTGGTTTTTTCTGCTTCTTTTTCTACTGCTGCCTGCTCCTGTAGAGCTTTCTGTTTCTTCATGGTTTTGGGCTTCTGGTTCACACGGTTTGCCGCTTCTGCCACACCGCGGGACAGAATCAGCTCTACGCCCTTGACTGCCTTCTCCATGCCCTCCTGCATAGCAGGTAAATCATCGGGATTAAATTTCGCGAGGACATAATCCGCCAAATCCCAGCCCTTCGGCTTTTCGCCGATGCCGACCTTGATGCGGTTGAAGACATCCGTCCCCATCTGTTCGATGATATTGCGGATGCCGTTATGTCCGCCATGGCTGCCCTTTTCGCGAATCCGCACACTGCCGCAGGGCAGGCTCGTATCATCGAAAATCACAACAAAGCGTTCCTGCGAAATTTTATAGAAATTCACAATTTCTCTGACGCTTTCGCCGCTGAGGTTCATATAGGTCTGGGGCTTTACGAGAAGCACACGCTTATCGCGAATCATGCCGTCCCCAATCAATGCTCTATTTTTGAATTTTTCCACTTTGATATCATATTTTTCCGCCAGCATATCAATCACGCAGAAGCCGACATTATGCTTCGTTTCGGCATATTCCCTGCCGGGGTTGCCAAGACCCACAATGCAGTAAAACTCCTGCCCTCTCGATTCCTGATTTTTAAATCTGTCAAAAAGACCCATGTGCCTTTCCTCCTGTCCGTAAACACAACGAAATGCCCTAATTAAAAAATTAGAGCTGTTCTAAGGTGTGTCCCAATAAGAAAACATGAAGAAAATGTGCAGGGTTTCTTATCTGGGCGCACCTTTTTATTCTGTTCATTTTTCAGAGTCATTATAGCATAAAAAAGCGGCGAAAAACAATAAAAAAAGTGAGCACTTTTCAGTGCTCACTCAAGAATTTCTATCTATGTATCAGATGAAATTATTTTACTTCGTTCACCAGTTCAGCGCCTTCCAGGAATGCTTTTGCATTGTCCATGGTAATCAGAGCCATCTGTTCCAGAGCTTCTTCTGTCAGGAATGCCTGGTGACCGGAGATAACAACCTTATCGCTTGCCAGCAGTCTGGACAGAGTCTTGTCATGTTCTTTCAGGTTGCTTCTGTCTTCGAAGAAGTATTCATGTTCTTTTTCGCAAACGTCCATACCTACGCCGCGGAATTTGCCAGCTTCAACTGCGTCAGCCAGAGCTTCGGAGTCAACCAGACCGCCACGAGCAACGTTGATGAAGATAACGCCGTCTTTCATCTTAGCGATAGCATCTTTGTCGATCATGTGTCTTGTTGCGGGCATCAGAGGGCAGTGGATGGAGATAACGTCAGCACGAGCATACAGTTCGTCCAGAGTTACATATTCCAGACCCAGATTGGGGTTGGGGAATGCATCGTAAGCGATGATATCCATGCCGAAGCCTTTCAGGATGTTGATCATGCACTGACCGATTTTACCTGTACCGATGATACCTGCTGTTTTGCCGTACAGAGCGATACCTGTCAGACCAGCGATATCGAAGTTGAATTTTGTTGTTCTTTCATAGGACAGGTGAGGCTTTCTGTTTACAGCCATCAGAAGAGCTGCGCCCTGTTCTGCTACGGACTGAGGAGAGTAAGCGGGTACTCTCAGTACGGGCAGACCACATTCTTTTGCAACATCCAGATCAACGCTGTCGAAACCTGCGCAACGCAGCAGCAGCACTTTGATACCCAGATTTTTCAGTTCACGGATAACTTCTGCGGGAACTTCGTCATTAACGAAAGAGCATGTAGCGTCATGGCCTGCTGCCAGGTGAGCTGTTGCGGGTGTCAGTCTTTCGTTGAAGAATGTGATTTCATAACCATATTTTGCTGCTACGGGTTTAAAAGCGTCTACCCAGTAAGACTTTGTGTCAAAGAATGCAATTTTCATCGATATCTTCCTCCTAAAAATTTAAAAATTAGATAAGTGGATAGTAAAATTTTATAGCAAACAGAGCCATTCCTACACTGCGAATAGGAAATATGTCTTACTCTGTTTGTTTTACTTTTAACAATATAATCTATTTTACCTGTTTTGTCAACCGAGTTTCTTCAAAATTGGCAGTTTTGCCAAACCCATTTTTCCCGAAACGCTAAAAAAACACCAGTTTCCGCTGAGGTTTCTCTGCCGCTTTTTGGATATTATTTTTTTTATTCAAACCTTCCCAAAAAACGCCCTCAGACTGCACTATTTTTCAGTAAATAAAAAGAAAAACTCCCATTTTTGCATTTGGGAGTTTTTTTCTGTCTGTATTTTGTGAATTTTTCGGCGGAATCCGTATCAGTCAAACAGCTGAGAAATGGAAACGCCTTTATGGATGCAGTTGATTGCATCTGCGAAAAGATCTGCAACGGAAACCATTGTAATCTTATCGATTTTCTTTTCCTCAGGCAACTCGATGGTATCCAGAACCAACAGTTCCTTGATTGCGGATTTTTCGATTCTTTCGATAGCAGGGCCGCTCAGAACACCGTGTGTGCAGCAGGCATCTACTTCGATGGCACCTCTTTCAATCAGCGCATTGGCTGCGTTTGTGATGGTACCCGCGGTATCAATCATATCATCCAGCAGGATAACCTTTTTGCCCTTGATATCACCGATGATATTCATTACTTCGCTGACATTTGCCTTGGGTCTGCGTTTATCGATAATCGCAATGGGAATATTCAGCTTTTCCGCGAATTTTCTGACTCTTGTTACGCTGCCCAGGTCGGGAGAAACCGCAACAAAATCCTTTTCCAGAGAATCGCCGAATTTCTTGATATAGAAATCTGTCAGCAGAGGGCTGCCAACCAGATTATCTACGGGAATATCAAAGAAGCCCTGAATCTGTGCACAGTGCAGATCCATTGTCAGCACACGGCTTGCGCCTGCGCTTGTCAGAATATTTGCAACCAGCTTTGCACTGATGGGATCTCTCGCTCTTGCTTTTCTGTCCTGACGGGCATAGCCGTAATAAGGCATAACGGCTGTGATTCTTGCTGCGGATGCACGCTTCATTGCGTCAATCATGATCAAGAGCTCCATCAGGTTATCGTTTACGGGATAGGATGTGGACTGGATGATGAATACATCTGCGCCACGGATGGTTTCATTGATTTTAACGGAAATCTCACCGTCGCTGAACTTTTCTACTTCGCAGTCACCCAGTTTCAGACCAAGCTTATCTGCGATTGCCTTCGCCAGCGTTTTGTTGGAATTGCAGGCAAAAACTTTAATGTTGCTGATGCCGGAATTAAGCATTTAATTGTCCCCCTATAAAAATAATTTTAGGTTATATAAGCACATACAATATTATGTTACACCGAAAAACCATCAATTTCAACAGCTATTCGACAAATTTTTGAAATTATCTTTCAATTCTCTTTTTTGTCCAGCCCTCGATGACCTGCTGTCTTGCTCTGGCAACCGCCAGAACGTCCTCGGGCACATCCTTTGTGATGGTGGAGCCTGCGGCAATATAGGAGCCTTTCTTCACGGTTACGGGTGCAACCAGGTTTACATTGCAGCCGACAAAAACATTATCCTCAATGGTGGTGCGGTGCTTTTTCTTGCCGTCATAGTTAACCATGATGCTGCCGCAGCCGAAGTTGATTTTTTCGCCTGCATCGGTATCCCCGACATAGGAAAGGTGAGGGATTTTTGTGCCGTCACCGATGTTGGAATTTTTCACCTCTACAAAGTCGCCGACCTTCACCTTATTGCCGATATGGCAATTCGGGCGGATATACGCGAAAGGCCCAACGGTAGTTTCATTGCCGATTTCGGATTCGATTGCCGTAGAGGTCTGGAATTTCACGCCGCTGCCAAGCTTGGTATCTGTCAATCTGGAGTTATGGCCGATTTCGCAGTCCTCGCCGATTTCGGGAT
>JBNMGO010000214.1:0-3340 GCA_050872285.1 Anaerotignum sp. | reverse complement strand
CATCATTGAAACAGGCTCTCTTTCCAAGGCATTCGGCTCCGCAGGCGGCTTTGTGGCAGGCCCGAAGGAATTCATTGAAGCACTGCGTCCCAAGGCAAGAAGCTTTATCTTCACCGCTTCCCCCATGGCTCCCTGCCTGACAGCGGCGGCAGCAAAGGCTGTGGATTTAGTGATGGAAAACACAGAACTGGTAGATAAGCTGTGGGAAAACCGCAATTATTTTGCTGAACGCCTAAGCAAGCTTGGCTTGAATATCGGCACCTCCGTTACACCCGTTATCCCGATTATTGTCGGGGATGCGGAGAAGGCGCAGAAGCTCAGCGAAATGATGTATGAAAGAGGTGTTTATGCACAGGCTTTGCAGTTCCCCATGGTGCCCAGAGGGACAGCACGTCTGCGTACCATCCTTTCCGCAGACCACACCAAGGAGGATCTGGATAAGGTTGTGGATGCGTTGGAAGAATGTGCGAAGGCGCTTGACTTAATCTGATAAAAGCAAAAGAAAACCCCATTTGCATGGCGAATTTCGTCCTGCAAGCGGGGTTTATTTTTATGCGTATTTTATTCTGTTTTATTTATCCTTCTTCCGGCTGAAAAGCCGCTTCAGAAGCCCCATGCCAAGCAGAGACAGGCAAAGCGCGCCCTGCCAGAACCACAGCGGGAACGCATCCCCCGTCTGCGGTACGGCATCGGTTCTCTTTTCCGTTTCCTCTGTCGGCTGTGTGCCGTTTATCTGTGCAGAGGATGCCGGGTTGGAAGGGTTGCTCGGGTTCGTCGGATTGCTCGGCTGACTCGGATTTGTCGGGTCGGTCGGGTTTGTCGGGTCGGTCGGATTCGTCGGCTGTTCCGGATTGGTCGGGTCGGTCGGGTTTGTCGGCTGTTCCGGATTTGTCGGGTCAGTCGGGTTCTCCGGATTGGTCGGCTGCTCCGGATTTGTCGGCTCAGTCGGGTTGATTGGATGATTCGGGTCAGTCGGCTGTTCGGAAGGGGTTTCCCTCTCGATATTGGTAATCTTCCAGCTGTTGCCCTCATGGCTCACCTGCTTTTCGTAGCCATTCGGCACATCAACCTCGTCCACAATCCATGTATCCTGATCGCTCAGCCCACGCCAGGTGTAGCTCCAGTTATTTTCCGCACTCAGCTTAACCGCTCTGCCGTAAACCTCACCGCTGCAGTAAAGCTGTGCATAAACGCTCTTCGGGTGCTTGCCCTGCGCCTTCCAGACCTTCTTCACGCTGACGGAAATTTCCTTATGGGTCTCCTCTCCGCCACCGCCGCTGTGCTTGATTCTGGTATTTTCAATCTGCAAATTGCCTTCTACCGTGCCGTCATTCGTCACACGGAAGGGAATCGGTGTGCTGTCCAGACGGTAGCCGTTCGGCGCTTTGATTTCCGTCACACGGTAATTCCCCGGTGTCAGCAGAACATGAATTTCGCCGTTTTCATCCGTTTCATACATGCCCTGTCCGAAGGAAATCCATTCCGTTCCATCCTCCGTCTGCAATTCCTTTTCCAGATAGAACTCTGCGCCCGAAAGCCTTGTGCCGCTGTTTCGCGCATCCACCTTCATCAGCGTAACCTCCACCTCTCTGGTGTTGGTCAGCGAAGGAAAATCAACGGGGATTGCCTTGCCGTCCACATCAAAGGAGGTTGCCCCGATGGAGAAATACCGCTTTGTTTCATCCAGCTGATAGCCTGTGGGGGCTTTGGTTTCCTGCAAATAGTAATTCCCCCAAACCAGATTGTCAAAGGTCAGATTGCCGTCTGCATCTGTTGTCTTGGTTTCCACAAGAACATTTTCTGTGCGGACAGGGTTTTCAGGGTCATAATCAGGGTCTGTCTCAGGAACCTTTGTTGTTTCAATGCGATACAGCGTAAATTCCGCGCCCTGCAAAGAGATATTTGCTTCTGCGGCACGCTTATGCAGCGTTGCCTCGCCTGTCAGTCTCTCATCCGCAACCTGTGTGAGTTCCTTCGGGAACAGAACCGTCCCCTCCAGTGCGGCATCTGCCACATCAGCAGGCGTTTTAACAGAAACGGCATCTGCGACTGCATAGCCCTGCGGTGCTTTTGTTTCCGTCAGGGTATATGTCTTATCTTCATCCAGACCAACCAAGGTCAGCATACCATCTGCATCTGTTACAACAGTCGCATTTGCTGTGCCTGCTGTCGCCTTACGGTAGGTGCCGTCTTCCTCTTTCACGAAGGAAAGCTCTTCATTGCCCTCTTTTACGGAAAATGCCGCATCTGCCAACGCCGCAGAGGTTTCCTTATCCACCTTTTTCAGGCGGATACCATAGTCCTTTTTATCATTGCCTGCCGCCATAACCAAGCCTGCATCCGCTTTTTCATCCTCAGGGAATACGCTTTCATTCAGAGAGAAGCGAATCGGGGTCTGGTCGAGCAGATAGCCCTCGGGAGCCGCCACCTCAATCATGTAATATTCCCCGGGATTCAGACCGGTTTCAAGCTTCGTGCCATTGATGCCTGCCATTTCTTTTACATCCAGCACACCGTCTGCATTTGTTGTGCCGACAGCAAAGCAGTTATCATAGCCTGCGCCTGCTTTATTTGGCTGTAATGTGGATGTATTCAACTGCTCTGGGTCGGGGTTCAGCTTGGTTGTGCTGTCGCCCTGATATCTGAACAGCTTATAGGTTGCGCCTGCCAGACCCTTGCCTGTTTTCAGAATGGATTTGGTATACTGCCAGCCATCGCCATCGTCGATTTTGTTGCCGTTAATGTCAGGCATACCCTTTGCCTTATCATATTTCACCAGTGCAAGAAATGCCTTCCGATGATAGTTAATTAGGATATTCTCATCCGTATTCTGATTCAGCGGTGTATTTTCCTGCAGATCGGTATACAGCTTCACAGATGTACCAACCGTAGTACCTGTCACATTAAAATAGAAGCTGCGGTAATCCCGCTGATACGATGTGGAATGTGCCTGTACCTCGGAAATGCAGTAATGCCCGAAGGGGATTTCCGTCAGCGTCAGCTTGCCGTCTGCACCTGTCAGAATGGCATCTACGGTATCTGTTTCCATCTGCCCATCACCTGCAAGGGAAACTTTCGTTTTACCATTTTCCGTCTGGAAGTATTTTGCATGGTCCAGTGCAACTGCTTTCCACAGTGTGCTGTCATCGGGGTTTTCTTTCCACTGTTTTTCTGTCCCCGTAAAGCGGAACAGCGCAAAGCCTGCATTTGCCAGAGGAGTTTTGGTAAGGCTTGTTTTCGTCAGTGTCAGCATTGCTACGCCGGGGTCATTTTTGAGCGGTTTGTCTGCCGTTGTCAACAGCAGATGCCCATCTGCATCATAATTTCCACTTGTCTTGAT
>JBNMGO010000367.1:0-1905 GCA_050872285.1 Anaerotignum sp. | reverse complement strand
TGCGACCTTGCAAAGAAAAACAGCAGAGGACATCGCTATGCCCTCACAACAGCAGGGGAAGAACAGCTCCACGCCTGCCTGCCCATCTGGGATGCCTGCCAGAACGAAATCAGGGATTTCCTCGGGGAAGAAAATGTGCAGTTTTTCACACAGCTTCTATATCATCTCCAGATGCTGCAAAAAGAGGAGTCCTGACCCTATTTTTATTTTACCGCATCGCGTGTATATACACATCTTATTCAAGGAGGTTTCCCATGGAAAAATCAACCAAAACCCAAAAATTCACCCTTTATACCCTTCTCGTCATTCTTTCCGCCTGCTTCATCTATATGGTCAGCTGCGGCATCCGCAATAATTTCGGCATCATGCTGTCCTCCATCGTAGAACATTCAGGTCTTTCCTTTGTTTCCGTCAGCTTTGTCCTTGCAGTCGGGCAGTTCAGCTATGGCGTCACACAGCCGCTGTTCGGCATCCTCGCCGATAAAAAGGGCAACCGCTTCTCCCTGCTTCTGGGTGTGGTCTGCACCGCTGTCGGCGTTCTTCTGATTCCCCAGTGCAAATCGGTGCTTTCGCTGATGCTCGTTCTCGGCATCCTCATCCCCGGCGGCATCGGCGCGATTGCCTTCGGCATCATCGTCGGCACGGTCAATCCCCGTCTGCCCGAAAACAGCCGCTCTGTGGTATCGGGCATCATCAATGCGTCCTCGGGTGTCGGCAATTCCCTGCTCACCCCCGTCATTCATCACTCGCTCGCCCTCGGCGGTCTGGCGTATGGGATGTATGTCCTTTCCGTCCCGACCATCCTCATGATTCCTGCGGTGCTTCTGCTCTGCGGCAGAACAACTGCAAAAACAGCCGCACAGGCTGCTCCCGTACAGCCCCTGCCTGCAAAAACGCTTTTCGCACAGGCGTTTCGCAGCAGAGATTATATCTTCATCATGATTGGCTTTTTCACCTGCGGCTTTCACATGGCGTTAATCACAAACCACCTGCCCACCCAGATTACAAGCTATGGCTTTTCCGCCGCGGATGCGTCCTCCGCCTTCTCCGTCTATGGCATTGCAACCATGGTCGGCGCATTTCTGGCAGGGCTGCTCTGTGCAAGGCTGAAAATGAAAAACGTCCTCGGCACGCTCTATGGCTCCCGCGCCGTTATGACGCTGCTGTTCCTCGTTCTGCCGAAATCCATGCTTTCCGTCTGCATTTATATCTTCTTCCTCGGCTTCACCGGCTCCGCAACCGTTACCCCCGTTGCCGGCATCTGCGGTAAGCTCTTCGGCAAGCAGGGCGTTTCCATCCTCTTCGGCTTTGCCTTCTTCATGCACCAGATTGGCGGCTTTCTCTCCGCATGGCTCGGCGGTGTCTGCTTCGATGCGACAGGCAGCTATGCCCCCATCTGGCTGGTGGATTGTGCCTTCTGCCTCATTGCCGCAGCAGTCAGCTATCTCATTCGCGAGAAAAAATAAAAAAGCGAGGTCTTATTTTCCGTAAGACCTTGCTTTCTTTTTATTCCTTCTTCTTTTTTCTTCGTCTGAAAAACGGGCGCACCGTTTCCTCCGCGGCGCACCATTTATCCGCTAAGCAGACCATCCATCCCTCCATGGATTTCGGCGGCAGAATAGTCAGCGGAAACATATGCCTTGCAATGATATATTCCTCCAATCGGTTCAGCCGATAGTCCCGTCTTGCGTTTTTCGCCGCTGTTTTCCCGTGGCGGAATCCATGCCAGCGGTGTCCGTCGTCCTTTTCATGCCAGTCATAGAGAAAATAATCATGCAGAAGCGCGCCGCGCACCAATGCCCTGCGGTCTGTCCGCAGAGGGAGCCTGCCTGCAAGCCAGAGACTCAGGTATGCCACATTGATGCTGTGCTGATAGACCGAAGTGCTGCCATGCTGTTTTGCCAG
>JBNMGO010000411.1:0-1546 GCA_050872285.1 Anaerotignum sp. | reverse complement strand
GTTCTTTGCACCATAAAAATCAAGCACGATTTTGTTATCCGCCACATAAACCTCTTCATAGGAGGAAACCGCGCCGCTCGCCTGAATGGAGAAGGTCTGGTCTGCCGTTTTGCTTGTCGGCACTGTCACCTGATTCAGGGTTACATAATTCACGCTAGGCGTAGTGGGTGTGGTGGGTGTTGTCGGTGTGGTATCTGCTGTTGTTTTGATGGAAACCGTTCTGGTCGCATCATCCCACTGGATATTCAAATCCAACGCAGAAGCCAGTGCGCGCACAGGCAGCATCGTTCTGTCATTGATAATCATCGGCGGCACATCCATGGTAAAGGTTTTGCCGTTTTTATAGCCGGTCGCCTTATTCATTTCAAAAACCAGAGTGTAATCATCATTGACTACATACGCCTGCTTGGCTTCTTCGTTCCATGTGACCTCACAGCCAAGCTCCTGTGCAATCTGGCGCATGGGCAGAAGCGTTCTGCCGTCAATCGCGACCGCAGGCATATCCTTTGGTGTCATGGTTTTCCCGTCAATCTTTACTACAATCTCCTTCGCATTGTATGCGTGATTGGCGCCGTTATAAAATAGGTTCATGCTGACATTTGCTGCAAATGCCGTTACGGATGAGAGCATCCCTACCGCCATCGTTGTCAGCAGGAGCCGTTTCCACTTGTGTTTCATTGTGTATTCCTCCTGCTTTATCCTTATGTAAACTTTCCTTTGACATACTTCTCTAGTATATCAGTATATCAAATTTTGTCAAAATGAAAAGGTTCTTTCCCATTTTGTAAGAAAGTCTTAATCTTTAGTCGAAAAAAGAGCGTCTATTGTTCCCAATAAACGCCCATTTCCAATATTTTATTGTTTATCTGCCCCAATTTTCCGTATAGCTGCCCTTGAGCGTTGCGGTTTTCGTTGCATCGTTCCAGAGAATTTTTTCCGCACCGAAAAGCTTCGCCCAATCCCGCATCGGCAAAAAGGCTCTGCCATTGACGATTTCCATCTCACCGGAGGTTTCCAGTGCAGTATCGCCGTAAAGCATCTTTTTCTCGCCTGCTTTCATTTGAAAATAGACATTTCCCTTCAGAATGGTGACCTCTTTCTCCCCTGCATTCCAATCCACTTTGGTCGGTTCACGGTCAAATGCCTTTACTGCCGCACGCAGAGGCAGCATGGTATAGCCGCTTTTGCTGAGGTAAGCAGGGGTATCCAATGCGACCTTATCTGCACCGGAATAAATATAATCCTCGCCCACAGGAATGGTTATCACCCAGTTTGTTCTGGTCGAGATTTCAAAGTTCGCATCCACGAAATTTTCAATCACCTTTGTCTGCTCAGTTTTTCCGTCTGCATCCTCGTAATCTGCATACAGACCATAATGCACACCGGAGCCAACCTCCAATGCACCGTTTTCTGCATCCAGTGTATACTCGGAAAGCGTCAGCGCTTCCTGCTTTTTGTCATCCGCCGCAAGAATCTGCACAACCAGCTTGCCGTCCTCTGTGTAACATTCCGCCTTTACGGAGCCGTTTTCCACGATGGTTTTCTC
>JBNMGO010000077.1:0-6252 GCA_050872285.1 Anaerotignum sp. | reverse complement strand
TTCCTGTGCAAAGGCTTTGCCGTTCCAAAAATCCGTTATTTTTCTGTAGCGCAGGGGAACGACCACCTTTCCGGTTTTGTCGATATAGCCGATATTCCTGTCCGTATCTTCTACCTTTGCAAGACCATCCTGGAAAGCAAACGCATCTCTGTATTTCGGCTCGACAACCCAGTTTCCTGTTTTATCAATATAGCCATAGCGGATTTCTGTGCCGTTCTTCCCTTCTTTATTTGGGGACTCTACACCTACTGCCGCCAAGCCCTCGGAAAAGGCATCAGCACTGTAAAAGGAGAGAGAAATGACTTCTTCGCCCTTTGTGTTGATATAACTGCTTTTTCCTTCCTTATAGTCCATCACCATTGCCAGACCTTCGGAAAAGCTGTCTATCACATGGTAATCGTCCGCAAACTGCATATTGCCTCCCATATCAAGAATCTGGCTTGTTCCGTCCCGCTGATCCAGACGCAGAAAACCGTCCCCATAGCCGCGCAGATAGGAAACATCCTTGCTGTCATATTGGAGCAGCACCTTGCCCTGATGATCCAGAACGAACCAATCCGTATCCCAGTTTCCATCTTCATTCGGCTTGCCGGAATCCTGATTGAGGTATTTTCTCGCGATAAAATAATCGCCGCCGACGGATTCGATGTAATCATAGCGGTCTGTCAGGGGGATGCCGAACACTGCCGCTTCGCCTGTCCCCTTGATAGAGGAGATGTCGTTTTCCGTTGCCGCTGTCAGCTCTGTCAGCTGTACGATTGCGGTTTTTGTTTCTGCATCCCAGCGAAGGGCATCCGCATCAACAATATAGCGACCATTGCCCTGCAGCACGCCCTCCCAATCACGCAGGGGGACAAAAACTCTGCCGTCCTTTACTTCCATCTGTCCAAACGAAGGCAGCAGCACACTGCTTCTCCAGATGCGGTTGCCGGTGACATCAAAGCTCAGCGTGTAATCTTGCATGGTGACCTTGGCAAGCTGAATCCCATCCTCCCAGACAAGCTCTGCATCCGCATACAGCGCCTTCATAAAGGTGCGCAGAGGGAGCATGACTAGCCATCCTTGATATAAATCGGCACATCCAGAGGCTGTGCCTTGCCGTCCTTGGTGAATTCCGTTGTGCCGACCTTTGCCGTAAAGGTATGCGGTGTTTTGGTGAACAACGATTCCTCCGCCGCATAGGCAGGTACGCTCCCTGCCAGAAGTGCCGCACTCAAAGCCATACAGAATATTTTTTTCATACGCCCGATTCCCCCTTTTTATCTATTCGGATTTTTGATAATGCCCCATTCGACATCCTTTGTGCCATCCGCCAGTGTGATTTCATTCTGCACAACGGCATAGCCATCCTCAAATTTTTCTGCTACATCAAACGCAGGGGCAATCACCCATGCACCACTTTCGTTTACATAGCCGTATTTCTTTGTCTTTTCATCGCGATAGGGGGCAAGCCCTTCGGAAAGACCTTCTTTCAGGAGATACATTTCATAGGAAAACTCGCCGTTCTTATCATAATAGGTTCCCATGTGTGCATGGTCACCGCCGGGGAAATCTATGATTTTTTCTACTTTCAGAATATCCTTCTCCGGCACATAGCCTGCGCCTGTATAGGAAAGACTATGCTCTGCATCTGTGAGATAGTTCAGCTTTTTGCCCGTTTTATCCATTGTCCAGAGCTGCTGATTTTGCAGGACATAGGTTACGCCGTCAATAAAATGACCAACCCAATCGTACTGACAGGGGATGACCTCCTTGCCTGTTTTATCGATAAAGCCATATTTGCGCGTATCCCCTTCAATCTTCCAGACCCTTGCCATGCCTTCCGAGAAGTAATCCACATATCTGTATTTCGATGCATCGATGACGATTTTACCTGTTTGATCAATATAAGCATAGGTGTCGTCTTTTTTCTTTACAACTGCCAGACCATCGGAGAAGGCTTCTGCTTTTTCATACTGTGTGGGAACCACAAGTTCGCCGCTTCGATTCACATAGCCCATGCCATTTTCATCCTTCACCGCCGCCATACCTTCGGAAAAGAAATCTACATAAAGATAAACAAAGGGAATGACGGTATTGCCTTCCCAGTCGATGGCACCATTGCCGAAGTCGTTTTCCGTATTTCTGCCGACCAGAAGGGTCTGCTCGCCGCCACCCCACATGGTGACATCTGTTCCGGTATCATAGGTGTGCAAAACCTTTCCCTTGCCGTCCAGAAGATAGCGTACATTTCTGATTCCGGCCGAAGAGTTATGCCCCAAGCCGATATTCGTTTCTCCTGTATATTTCTGTGCAAGGAAATAGCCATCCCCAAGGGGTTCGATTTCGTCATACTGCGTGGAAAGTGCGACAGCGTAGGATGCCTGTGCGCCCTTGCCGCTCAGTGCAGGCTTTTCCAGACCATTGGAAGGGTCAAGCTTCTGTTCCACCGCGCGAACGGTTGCCAGCTTTGTGGTGCTGTCCCAGGTGATATCGCCCTCCTCCATGAGATAACCGATGGACTGCAAAATGCCCGACCAGTTCCGCAGGGGAACGAACACACGCCCGTCCTTCACTTCCATCTTGCCCCAGACGGGCAGAGACTCTCCGTTCATCGTGATTTTATTCTGTTTTAAATCAAAGACGAGGATATAAGCACCATAGAGAACGGTTGCGGTCTGTTTTTTCCCATCCCAGATCATGTTTTTGGGATGGATTTGCAGAACGGCGTTCATAAAGGTTCGCAGGGGCAGCATGGTGTAGCCGTTTTTGGTATAAATCGCTACATCCAGAGGCTGTGCCTCGCCGTCCTTGGTAAATTGGGTTGTGCCGACCTTTGCCGTAAAGGTATGCGGCACCTTTGTGATATAGTCCGCCGCATAGGCAGGTACGCTCCCTGCCAGAAGTGCCGCGCTCAAAGCCATACATACGAGTTTTTTCATGTTTTGTCCCTCCCCGAAAATACAACTGTGTTTTTGTTTCTGATTTCACTCTAGCAGAAGGGAAAATTTTCCTCAAGAGAAGGGAAGGAATTTTAAGAAATTCGTAAGAAATTTGTAAGCTGCTTGTAACACAAGGCGTTTTCTGGTATACAAAAAAGAGCCTGCGTGGGGAAATTCCCATACAGACTCTTTTATTTTCTGCAAAATCGGATTAGAATTCTGCGTTATTTACGGTACGAGGGTAAGGCAGGACGTCACGGATATTGCCGACACCTGTCAGATACATGACCGCACGCTCAAAGCCAAGACCGAAGCCTGCGTGTCTTGTGCCGCCGTATTTACGCAAATCCAGATACCACCAGTAGTCCTCTCTCTTGAGACCCAGTTCGTTCATGCGGTTTTCGAGAACCTCCAGTCTTTCCTCTCTCTGGCTGCCGCCGATGATTTCGCCAACGCCGGGTACGAGCAAATCCATTGCCGCAACGGTCTTTTTATCATCATTCAGACGCATATAGAACGCCTTGATTTCTACGGGGTAATCGGTTACGAATACGGGCTTTTTGTAAATCTGCTCTGTCAGATAGCGTTCATGCTCTGTCTGCAAATCAATGCCCCATTCTACGGGATATTCAAACTTATGACCGGATTTTTTCAAGAGCTCAACGGCTTCTGTGTAGGTCACTCTGCCAAATTCGTTATCGAGGATGTTATGCAGTCTGTCCAGAAGGCCCTTGTCCACAAAGCTGTTGAAGAATTCCATTTCTTCGGGGGCATTGTCCAGTACATACTGAATGATATATTTCAGCATTTCTTCTGCGATTTCCATGTTATCATTCAAATCGGCAAATGCCATTTCGGGTTCAATCATCCAGAATTCCGCCGCGTGTCTGGTTGTGTTGGAATTTTCCGCACGGAAGGTAGGCCCGAAGGTATAGATATTGCGGAATGCCATAGCAAAGGTTTCTGCGGAAAGCTGACCGGATACGGTAAGGTTGGTTTCCTTGCCGAAGAAGTCCTTGGAATAATCCACCTTGCCGTCTTCAGTACTGGGCAGGTTTTCCAAATCCAGAGTGGTTACGCGGAACATTTCGCCTGCACCCTCACAGTCGGAGCCTGTGATGATGGGGGTATGGGTATACACAAAGCCCTTGCCCTGGAAGAATTCATGGATTGCCATTGCAATCAGGCTGCGTACACGGAAGGTTGCGGAGAACAGGTTTGTTCTGGGACGCAGATACGCAATTTCGCGCAGGAATTCTACGGAGTGACGCTTTTTCTGCAGGGGATAATCGGGGGTAGAGGTGCCTTCCACATCAATCTGTGCTGCCTTTACCTCAAAGGGCTGCTTTGCTTCGGGGGTTTCCACCAGAAGACCCTTTACAATCAGCGCCGCACCGACATTCTGCTTGGAGATTTCTTCATAATTTGTCAGCTTTTCCGCTTCAAAAACAATCTGGATATTTTTGAAGAAGGAGCCGTCATTCAGCTCGATAAAGCCGAAATTCTTGGAAACACGCATGGTGCGGATCCAGCCGCCCAGTGTGACTTCTTTATTTGCATACGCCGCAGTATCGCGGTAAATAGATTTTACTGTTGTCAAATCCATGATGTTACATCCTTTCCTGAGTTTTCTGTCCATAATATATCTATTGTAGCCGTTTCAAGGGAAAAAGACAACCTTTTTATCGGATTTATCGGAAAAATCAAGGCTTCTTCGCTTTTTCCGCCGCAATTTTTTCAAAATTGATATGGCAGTAGCCATTGGGGTTTTTCTCGAGATATTTCTGGTGGTATTCCTCCGCAGGGAGAAACTGGCGCAGAGGGAGATTTTCAATCATAATCGGCTGTTTATAGTCCTTCTGGAGAGCATCCAGAAAGGTCTGGGCGGTCTGCCGCTGTTCTTCTGTGAGGGAATAAATACCCGTGCGGTACTGAATGCCGATATCCATGCCCTGCCTGCCCAGAGAGGTGGGGTCGATGGTATAGCAATATTCCCTGAGAATTTCGGGCAGAGAGATTTTTTCCGCATCGAAAATAACCTCGACCGTTTCGGCGTGTCCGCTGTGATTGCAGACCTCCTCATAGGTGACGCTTTCTTTCAAAGGCGGATTCCAGAGTGGCTTTTCGCCCAGAGCATAGCCGACTCTGGTTTCCAGAACACCGTCAACGCTCTGCATATATTTTTCCGTTCCCCAGAAGCAGCCGCCTGCGAGATAAATCGTTTCTTTTTTCATAAGAGTTTTTCTCCTTATTTTCTGATGATATCGTAAAAATCCGTTCTGCGGTGCTTGAGAAGCGGTAATTGCTCTCTGACGCCTGCCAATCTGGCAAAATCCAGCTCCGCGGTGAGGATGCCTTCGGTTTCGTCCAGCTCCGCCACCACACTGCCCCAAGGGTCGGTGACAATGGAATGGCCCCATGCGGTATAGGAGGACTGCAAATCGCGCGCAGGGGCACAGCCTGCGAGAAAGACCTGATTATCCAAGGCACGCATACGGAAGGACATTTCCCAATGGGCAGGACCTGTTGTCATATTGAATGCGGCAGGGACGAGGATTGCCTTTGCCCCTTCGAGTGCAAGCAGACGGGACAGCTCGGGGAAACGGATATCATAACAAATCATCAGACCTAATTTGCCCCAGGGGTCGGTAACGATGGAATGTCCCCATGCGGTATAGGAGGACTGCAAATCCCTTGCAGGGGCACAGCCTGCGAGAAAGACCTGATTATCCAACGCACGCATACGGAAGGACATTTCCCAATGGGCAGGGCCTGTTGTCATATTGAAGGCGGCGGGGACAAGGATTGCCTTTGCCCCTTCGAGCGCAAGCAGACGGGACAGCTCAGGGAAACGGATATCATAGCAAATCATCAAGCCAAGCTTGCCCCAAGGGGTATCGAAGGTGGTGACATCCCTGCCGGCGGTGAAGGTATCGGATTCCATGAAATATTGTCCCCCGGGGACATTGATATCAAACAGATGGGTTTTGCGGTGTGCCGCGATGCGCTTCCCTTCGGTATCATAAACGAAGGAGGCGTTATAGATTTTGCCATTCGCCGCAAGGGGGACAGAGCCTGCGACCACATACAGTCCAAGCGTTTTTGCGCTTTCGGCGATGCCCTGCAAAAACGGGGCATTTTCGGGCATGGCATAGCGCACAAAGGCACTGTTTTCATAGGGGCAGCAGCACATTTCGGGCAGAACCGCCAGATCCGCGCCCATCTCCTTTGCCTGCGTGAGCATTTGTTTTATTTTTTCGAGATTTTCCTCGGGTGTCGGTAAGGTTTTTAACTGCAACAAAGCGATTTTCATTCCACAGACCTCCTTTTT
>JBNMGO010000270.1:0-2711 GCA_050872285.1 Anaerotignum sp. | reverse complement strand
TGCTTCTGACAAAGGAAGAGCTGAGCAGCGACAGCCGTTATGAAAATACAAAAAATACACTGGAAACCCTTCTGGAAATGGGCATTATCCCCATTGTCAATGCAAACGATACCATTTCCACCTATGAAATCGAAATTTCCGATAATGACCGCCTTTCTGCCATGGTAGCGGAAATCATTCATGCGGATTTGCTGCTGCTCTTGACGGATATTGATGCGCTTTATGATAAGGACCCGCGCCAGAATCCCGATGCAAAGCGCGTGGCGCATGTGGCAGAGGTGACGGATGAAATCAGAGCCATGGCAGGGGAGAAAAAAGGCTCGGAATTCAGCGTCGGCGGCATGAAAACAAAGCTGCAGGCGGCAGGCATCTGCCTTGCGGCTAATGTAAAAATGGCAATCGCCAACGGCGAAGACCCGAAGGTCATCCACCGCATCATCGATGGGGAGGATATCGGCACGCTGTTTGGCTGATATAAGAAACAAAAAGAAAAGTTTGAGGAAAAACTGGAGGTTTATACAATGAGTTATTGTCCGAATTGCGGCAGACAGATTCTGGATGAAAGTCTGGGCTGCCCCGTATGTAATGTAAGAAATAATATCGACCCGACCAAAAAGCCCGTATCCACGGAACAGACAGACGAATTCAAGGAATTCGACAGCTTTCAGGATGATGCAAAAACGGAGCAGGCGGAAACCGTCGATTCCTTTACCGTAGAGGAAACCAACGGCAAAACCCATCATTTTGAAACCAACGAGGAAACGGGCGATGCCGAATATAAAAAGAAAAACGGCGTGGATCCGGATGCAAAAATCCCAACCGCGATTAAGGTTCTGGTGATCGTGCTGATTATTGCGGTTGGCGGTCTGGGTGCGATTGCAGGCTGCGTGGCAGGCGTTGCGCTGAGCAAAAGCCCCTCTGAGGATTACCGCCGCTTCGGGAAAACGATGATGACGGTCAGCATTGTGATGCTGGTGCATTCCTTCATCTGCTGCGTGGTCGGCACAGCGGCAGGTGCGTTTTCCAATCTGATTTATACCACCTATTGATAGGCTATGTTTCTGGCAAGAATGGGCTCTGCCGTCTGTCACAGGATGGCGGAGCGCAGCTTTCTCTGGGGGCAGGGGACGATGCCCCTCTGCGCCCGCTGTACGGGAATTTATATCGGGGTTTTTCTGGCGGTTTGCTTTCTGCTTCTGAAAAAGCGGATGGACGCAGGAAGACCCTTTTCCAAAGGGCAGGCAATGCTCACGGCACTGATGATTCTGCCGATTGGCATAGATGGTTTGGGCAGCTATCTCGGCTTCTGGGAAAGCAGTCAGCTGATGCGCGTGCTTTCGGGCGGTCTGGTGGGGGCGATTGTTCCCGGCTTTCTGCTGTTGGCGGTCAATTTTGACCCTGTGCAGGAAAATCAACAGCCGATTTACGAAAGCACAACGGAGCTGCTTTTTCTTCTACTGCTTTCCGCAGGGCTTGGCTTTGGTCTGTGGCTTGGTCTGCCGTTGGCAGGGGTGCTTGCGGTGGTTTCCGTTCTGGGGGAAATTCTCCTCTGGGGCGGCTTTGTCTGGCTACTTCTGAAAAATCTCTGCGGCGGAAAAAGGCTGCCGTTCTGGCGGCTTTCTCTGGCGGCGGCGTTTCTGGGTCTGTATGCGATAGGGGGCTTGATGCAGGGAAAAAGGAATTACGGCAAAAGGCACTTGCGGCGCGCAATGCCATACCCATAGAGAAACGGGAAGAAAAAAGCAGACGGATTGCGGCGCATATTCTGGGGAGCGCGGCATATCAGAATACAGAGCGGATTTTTACCTTTGTGAGCATGGGCTCTGAGGCAGAAACGGAAGGAATTATCCGACAGGCGTGGCAGGACGGCAAAACCGTTGCCGTGCCGAAAACGGAGAAACACAGAGAAATGCAGTTTTACGAAATCCGTTCCTTTGCGGAACTGGAAGAAGGGCGTTTCGGCGTAAGAGAGCCGAAGGGCGGCGCGGTCTGCATCCCGAAGGAGGGGGATTTGCTGCTTGTCCCCGGCTTATTGTTTGATGAAAAAAAGAACCGTCTTGGCTACGGCGGCGGTTATTATGATACCTATTTTGCAAAGCATAAGGAAGGAAAACGAATCGGACTTGCGTTTGCGGCGCAGTTATCCTTGCAGGAGTTGCCTGCGGAGGAAACGGATGTGCCGCTGGATGCGGTTGTAACGGAAAACGGATGGGAGGAATGAAGATGAGCGGCTTAATCGAAATGGGACAAAGAGCGAAGGACGCGGCGGTGGTTCTGGCAACATTGCCCACCCCTGCGAAAAATAAGGCATTGCTTGCCTCTGCGGATGCTCTGCTTGCGGCAAAGGCAGAAATTCTGGCGAAAAATAAGGCGGATGTGGATGCGGCAGTCGAAGCAGGCATCAAAGGCGCATTTATCGACAGACTGACGCTGACAGAAGCGCGCCTTGCGGATATGGCGGACGGTCTGCGGCAGGTGGCGAAGCTGGATGACCCTGTGGGCGAGGTGCTGTCCATGAAAACACTGGACAATGGACTCGTGATTGGACAGAAGCGTGTCCCTATGGGTGTCATCGGGATTATTTTCGAGGCACGCCCGAATGTGGCGGCGGATGCTTTCGGTCTGTGCCTGAAAGCCGGCAGTGCAGTCATCCTGCGCGGCGGCAAGGAAGCCTTTCAGACGAATCAGGCGGTCATTTCCGCTCTGCGCGG
>JBNMGO010000292.1:0-2449 GCA_050872285.1 Anaerotignum sp. | reverse complement strand
GAGGTCAACCCCGTTGCACTGGAAAATTATCTGACCTTCCAGTACAGCGTTCTGGAGGAAACCTTCTTCAAAGGCATTTTCAAGCTGATGCCTGCCCATTGCTTTACCTTTAAGGACGGCAAAATGGATATCAAACGCTATTGGGAGCCTGTGTTCGAGGCAGACCACAGCAAATCTCTGGAAGAATATGTGGATGAAATCGATGCAGCCATGCAGGATTCCATCAAAGCGCATAAGGTTGCGGATGTTGAGGTCGGCTCCTTCCTTTCCAGCGGCGTAGACAGCTCCTATGTTGCCGCTTGTTTCCACGGGGATAAAACCTTTACCGTCGGCTTTGATTATGAAAAATATAATGAAATCGACTACGCAAAGGCATTGTCCGAAAAAATCAAGATTGATAACTACAGCAAGCTGATTTCCAAAAAGGAATACTGGGATTCCATCCCCACCGTCCAGTATCACATGGACGAGCCTCTGGCAGACCCTTCCGCCATCGCGCTTTATTTCGTTACAAAAACCGCATCGGAACAGGTGAAAACCTGCATGAGCGGCGAGGGCGCGGATGAACTGTTCGGCGGCTATAATATCTATCGTGAACCCCATGACCTGCTCCCCCTGACACGCCTGCCCCGCCCCATCCGTAAGGGCTTGGGTGCCATGGCGCAGAAACTGCCCAAAATGAAGGGCAAAAACTACCTTATCCGCGGCAGTAAGGACTTGCAGGAACGCTTTATCGGCAACGCCTTCATGCTCAATGAAGCAGAACGCGAGCGCATCCTCAAGCACCCTACGGGCAAATATCCTCACACCGTGCTGACAAAGCCCTTCTACGATAAGGCGAAGGACTTGGATGATGTCACCAAAATGCAGTATATCGACATTCATTTCTGGCTCATTGGGGATATCCTCTTAAAAGCCGATAAAATGAGCATGGCGAACTCCCTTGAGGTGCGTGTACCTTTTCTGGATAAGGTTGTGTTCGATGTGGCGCGTAAAGTCCCGACAGAATATAAGGTCAATAAGGAAAATACGAAATTTGCCATGCGTCAGGCGGCACACCGCTATCTGCCCGATATGGTCGCAGAAAAGAAAAAGCTTGGTTTCCCCGTTCCCATCCGTATCTGGCTGAGAGAAGAAAATTACTATAACATGGTAAAAGAAGCCTTCCATAGCCCTGCGGCAGAGGAATTCTTCAAGGTAGAGGAAATCATGAAATATCTGGACGAGCATAAGGCAGGCAAGGCGGATAATAGCCGTAAAATCTGGACAATCTACATGTTCCTCGTTTGGCATAAACAGTTCTTTGAAGAAAGAGCATAAAACAAAAAGACCGATTTCTCAATGAGATTTCGGTCTTTCTTTTTATGCCCGTTTTCTTCTGAAAATCTCCTTCCAGTTCAGCACCGAAAGCAGCACCGCACCAAACACAATCAATCCCCCCATCAGCACCCGTTTCGTAAATGGGTCGCCATACAGCACCACGCCGCAGAAATACCCAATCACCGATTCCATCGAAAGCAGTACCGCCGAATGGGTATCGGAGGTATATCTCTGCGCAATATTCTGCAAGGTATACGCCCCAACCGTATTCACCACCATCAGATAGACGATTGCGCCCACGCCGGCAAGCGGATACGCCTGCGGCATCTCTCCCAGAATCAGCATCGTGATAAGCGAAAGCCCCCCTGCCACGAGATATTGATAAAAGGACATTGCCAGAGGGTTCACCTTTTTCGCGCAAATCCCCGTTGCCACAATTAAAAACGAATACACCAACGCAAACAGCAGCGAAAGCGCATCCCCAAATCCCACACGCAAAGAGCCGCTCAGAGAAATCAGTCCAATCCCGAAAAGTGCCATTGCCCCTGCGGCAAAAGCCTTATTCTGCGGACGTTTTCGCAGCACAAGCCACGAAATAAACGGCACAATCACCACATACGTTGTCACCAGAAACGCCTGCTTCGATGGCGTAGTGTAGCGCAGGGCAATAATTTGCAGCGGCTGTGCCAAAAAGAGCAGTCCGCCCAGAATCATCCCTGCTTTAATATCCTCTTTTGTGCTGTTCTTCACCGCACGGCGGAACAGAAGCCCCATCCAGGCCGCCGCCCCCAGAAACCGCACCGTCATAATCCAGAAGGTCGGGAATGCCTGCGCCGCCATATCTCCGGCAACAAAGCCCATCCCCCAGAAGGTCGCCGCCAGCAGAAGCGCCAGATCCGCCAGTAACATTTTCTTTTTCTCGTCCATCTCTCTGCCTCTTTCTAACAGGAAAAAAGGGGGATTTTCTCCCCCCTCAAAATGAGTAACAACATCCTTCCGCTTGTTGAAAATAGAGCCGTTATTTCCACTTGGAAGTTCCCCCAAAGCATAGCACTTTCTTTTCCGAATTTCAATATATTTTACAATGTTTATTATGTTGAACAAATCTTTATTTTATGTTATCCTGCAT
>JBNMGO010000205.1:0-3432 GCA_050872285.1 Anaerotignum sp. | reverse complement strand
GCAGGGCACAGGTGAGCATGGCACCTTTACGCAGGAACAGCTTCTGGAACTGCTTGCAATTGGCAGAAAGGCGGCAGGCGAATTGAAACAGCTGCAGCAGGAGGCACTGAACGGTCTGGAACTGCACTGAAATGAAGGAGAAAACGATGGAAACGATTATTTTGCAACAAAAAATAAAGGGAAAATCAAGGAAATCAACGAAATTCTGGCGGATATGAATGTAAATGTGATTTCCATGGAAGAAGCAGGCATCACGATTGACGTGGTGGAGGACGGCAAAACCTTTGAGGAAAATGCCATGAAAAAAGCCGTACAGGTCATGGAAATCGGCGGCAAGATTACCCTGAGCGATGATTCCGGTCTGGAAATTGACTACATGGACAAAGCCCCTGGGATTTATTCCGCACGCTTTATGGGTGAGGATACCCCTTATCCCGAACGCTTCAAAGCAATTTTTGAAAAGCTGAACGGCGTACCCGAGGAAAAGAGAACGGCGCGTTTTGTCAGCTGTATTGCGGCGGCATTCCCCGACGGCAGACGCTTGGTCAGCTATGATACCGTTGAGGGTATCATCGGCTATGAAGCAAAGGGCGAAAACGGCTTCGGCTATGACCCTATTTTTTATGTACCCGAAAAGGGGAAATATATGGCAGAGCTTTCTTCCGATGAAAAAAACGCAATCAGCCACAGAGGGAAGGCTTTGCGTAAAATGAAAGAAATGCTGAAAAAGGAACTGTAAGCCTATGAAAATTCTGGTTTTGAGTGATACCCATGCGTATCTGGAAAATGCGAGAGCGGTGCTTGCACGGCTGCAAGGGAAGGTGGACGCGGTGTTCCATCTGGGTGACCATGATGATGACGCAGTCGAATTACAGCAGGAATTTCCCAAGCTGCCGTTTCATTATGTCAAAGGAAATAATGATTACCGCGCGGATACTCCTTCGCAGAAGCTGGTGCGGCTGGGCGGAAAAACCCTGCTTCTGACGCATGGGCATAAGCAACGCGTGTATTGGAATTATGACACGATTTCCTACTGGGCGGAGGAACAGGGAGCGGATGTGGTGCTCTTCGGGCATACGCATACACCCCTCTGGGAGGACAGCGGCAGAGTTGCCCTCTTTAACCCCGGGAGCATTTCCCTGCCGCGCGGCGGCACCCTCCCTACCTTCGGGATTCTCACGATTGAAAACGGCAGAATCGAAGGAGCAATTATGGAATTCTGGAATCAAGAGCATTTTAAGCGCATCAATTAAAAGGAAGAGCCGACGGAATAATACAGGTGATTTCGTCGGCTTTTTTGAAAAAACAAGAAAAGTTTGAAAAAGCTGTTGACAGATAGGATGTTTTGTGGCATAATATTTCTTGCGCTAGTAACGTGGATCAGTAGCTCAGTTGGATAGAGCAACGGCCTTCTAAGCCGTGGGTCGGGGGTTCGAATCCCTCCTGGTTCATAAAAAGCCATTTCAACCGATTATCGGAGGAGATGGCTTTTTTCTTTGCACAAATGTGTTTTTACGGTTGACTTTTTACCGGAAAGCGCATAGAATAAGGGTGTGTGGAAGAAAGCGGTTATCGCTCCACCTCGAGTACCCTCCCCGAGTAAAAATCAGAGGGATTTTTTATTTGCGGATATGGCGAAATTGGCAGACGCGCTGGATTTAGGTTCCAGTGGGGTGACTCGTGCAGGTTCAAGTCCTGTTATCCGCATAAGCATGAAAAATGCCTCAGAATCAGAAAGTATAAACCTTGTATTTCCTGATTTTGAGGCATTTTTTTATGTATTTCTATTCTGCTTGGCGGAGGTGGAAATCAGAATCCCTGCCATAATGAGAATAATCGCGATAAAACCGGTAACCCCGAAGGATTCCTTCAGCACAAGCCACCCAAGGACAGCTGCCGCCACGGGGCTCAGCGCGCAGAACATGGACGCGCGTTCCGCAGTGGTATAGCTTTGTGCAACAGGCTGAAGCGTGAAGCCGAACCCACTGCAAACAAGGGCAAGTGCCAGAATCAGTCCCCATTCTGTCGTGCCGGAGGGCAGGCGCGGCGTTTCCAGAAGAAATGCGGCAATGCAGGCGAAAAAGCCCATGAAGCCGACCTGTAAAATGCCGAGCGTAAGCGAATCTCCTTCTCGGGATAGGCGGTCGGTCAGGATGATGGCAACGGCATAAAGGACAGCCGCCAGAAGTCCGAATAGTGCGCCGCCCCGGAAAGAAAGGGCAACGCCGCTGCCCAGTGTCAGCAGGAAAATACCACACATGGCAAGCGCGAGGGAGAAAACCGTCGGCAGGCTTGGAAAACGCCGATGCAGAATTCCCTCAAAAATCGGCACAAAGACGATTGCCGTATTTTCCAGAAAGGAAACCGTCGAGGAAGGTGTGGTTTGCAGGGCAGTAAATTCCGCCGCCAGAACGGAGAAAAAGGCGAACCCCAGAAGCATCCCCTTCAGAAAGGTATGGAAGGAAATGTGGCGCAGCTTTTTGTGGAACAGAATTGCCAGAAAGCCGAAGGCAATCAGAAAGCGCACTGCCATCAGCGTCATGGGGGTCATGGTTTGCAGAACAATTTTGGAAAACAGAAAGGAGGTTGCGCGCGCAATGATGACAGCCGCAAGCAGAAGCTCCCCTGTTTTCTGGTTGAGTTGGATGGGTTTCATAAAATCACCTCGAAAATACAGAAATTATACAGGAATCATTGACATCAGTATAAATATATTTTATTATTGCGTAAAGTGAATGAAAATCAAGATTGCGTTGCGGAAAAGTCAAGGAAGTGAAACGATGGATACGGAAAAGGTACGGGTACTGCTGACAGCATTGGAAACAGGCACGCTGACGGCGGCGGCAGAAAAATTGGATTACACCCCTTCGGGCATAAGCAGGAGCATCGCCTCTTTAGAGGAAGAAACAGGGTTCGGCTTGCTGCTGCGAAGCCGAAACGGGGTCGCGCCGACAAAGGCATGCGAGGAAATGCTGTCTGTCTTTCGGGAGCTTCTGCGGTGCGAGGAAAAATGCAGACAGCGCAGCGGAGAAATACAGGGTTTGGAAACGGGCGAAATTGCAGTCGGAACGGCATATTTCAAGTATTACCCCAGACTTTGCCGTTGGATTTCCGCCTTTACAAAAACCTACCCCGGCATCAGCGTGAAAATTGTGGAGGGGCGAAGTAGTGAGCTGAGCGAAATGCTCGAAAAGGGACAGCTGGATTTTTGCATCATCAGCAAGCGTGATGGGGCGCGCCGTTGGTTTCCGATTCAGCGAGATGAACTGGTGATTCGTGTGCCAAAGGGACATCCTGCGGCGCAGAAAAAGAGCGTGCCGCTGTCCTTTCTGGAAACAGAACCGTATATCGAGATTTATCCCGGAAAGGAAACGGATAATTCCCGTTTGCTGGAAAAGGCAGGGATTCGGCATTACACGAAATACGCAACCG
>JBNMGO010000016.1:0-10435 GCA_050872285.1 Anaerotignum sp. | reverse complement strand
TTAAATCAGACCGTAGTTTTTCAGTGCAGTTCTCAAAGTTTCCAGATTCTTGGGTTCCATGTCGCACAGAGGTGCTACACAAGGCCCAACATTATAGCCCATTTCATTCAGCGCAGTCTTTACAGGAATGGGGTTTACTTCGCAGAACAGCGCGGAAATCAGTTCGATTGCATCCAGCTGCAGCTTTGTTGCCGCCTTTGTATCCCCATTCAGGTAATTCATAACCATGTCATGTGTCTGCTTGGGTGCAACGTTGGACAGAACGGAGATAACACCCTTGCCGCCCAGAGACAGAACAGGCAGAATCTGATCGTCATTGCCGCTGTAAATATCGAAATCAGGGCCAACCAGAGCCGCGATTTCAGCTACCTGAGACAGGTTGCCGCTTGCTTCCTTCACTGCAACGATGTTCTTTACCTTCGCCAGCTCCGCAACCGTCTTGGGTGCAATGTTGCAGCCGGTTCTGCCGGGTACGTTGTACAGAATGATGGGGATGTTGATGCTGTTTGCAACTGCGGTGTAGTGCAGAATCAGACCCTTCTGTGTTGCCTTGTTGTAGTAGGGTGTTACCAGCAGAACGGCATCTGCGCCTGCCTTTTCGCAGCCCTGTGCCAGTTCGATGCAGTGTGCGGTATCATTGCTGCCTGCGCCTGCGATTACGGGAACACGGCCTGCCGCAACCTCTTTTGCAAAACGGATACATTCAATCTGTACCTCGTCGGACATGGTGGATGCTTCGCCTGTTGTGCCGCAGATAATCAGTGCGTCTGTGTCATTTGCAATCTGAAATTCAATCAGTTCTTTCATTTTATCAAAGTTTACGCTGCCGTCAGCATGCATGGGTGTTACGAGGGCTACGCCTGCGCCTGTGAAAATAGACATATGTATGACCTCCTTATAAATTGAACTCTCTTATATATGTTATGAATCGTTTACTTGTTCATTGCCTTTACGATTTCTTCCGCAATCTGCACTGCGTTTGTTGCCGCACCCTTGCGGATGTTGTCAGCAACAACCCACAGGTTTACGCCGCTTTCTACGCTTTCATCGCGGCGGATACGGCCGATGAATACTTCATCCTTGCCTGCTGCGGTAACAGCCATGGGGTATTCGTTGTGTGCGCTGTCATTCTGTACCACTACGCCGGGGGCGTTTTTCAGAACCTCAATCAGTTCATCCAGATCGAAGGGCTTTTCAAATTCCACGTTGATGGATTCGCTGTGGGAATCGAAAACGGGTACACGAACCGTTGTTGCAGTCACGCGCATATCGTCGTTATGCAGAATCTTTCTGGTTTCGTTTACCATCTTCATTTCTTCCTTTGTATAGCCGTTGTCCAGGAAAACATCGATGTGGGGCAGGCAGTTGCTTGCGATGGGGTGAGGGAATTTCTTGGGAGCCTCGCCCTTCATGCCGTTTTCCAGATCCTTCCAGCCTGCAACACCTGCGCCGGATACTGCCTGATAGGTGGAATAAACCACACGTTTGATTTTGTATTTATCGTCCAGAGGCTTCAGCGCAACCATTGCCTGAATGGTGGAGCAGTTGGGGTTGGCAATGATGTTCTTGTGCCAGCTGATATCCTCGGGGTTTACTTCGGGAACAACCAGAGGAACCTCGGGATCCATTCTCCACTGGGAGCTGTTGTCGATCACGATGCAACCGTGCGCTGCTGCGATGGGTGCGAATTTTTCGCTTGTGCCGCCGCCTGCGGAGAACAGTGCGATATCGATAGGCTTATCAAAGGAATGTTCGGTCAGTTCTTCCACAACATATTCCTTGCCGTTGAATTCCAGTGTGGAGCCTGCGGAACGGGAAGATGCCATTACATAGAAATTTTCGATAGGCAGCTGTCTTTCTTCCAGAACCTTCAGGAACGTTCTGCCTACCATGCCTGTTGCGCCGACTACGGCGAGATTGATTTTCTTCATTTTGAAATTCCTTCTTTCTTTTGTGTCTTGTTTTCGATGATAAAAAGCCGATGGGCTGTGTTGAAATATTTTTCTTCGCCATAAACAAAAACAGCCGACGCATGCGCCGACCTCCAAGGAAACTGTGGTATCCTCGAATGCCGCAGTTTGATTGTTCTTTGTAGCGCTCCATTGGGTTTTCCAATGACAGTCATACAGCTGTTAACTGCACAACCAGAAGGGGAAAGATAAGGCTTATCCTTCTTCGGCGTTTTCCCCTTTCTCCGGGCTTCCTCTATCCCTTATGACATTCACCCGGATACTCTTGAAAAACGCACCTCTACTTTAGAAAAATATGTATTTGTCTCATAGTCTAACACCAGATAGGTATTCTGTCAAATAAATTTGCGAAAAAATATTGTATTTTTTCAAAAGTCATTCGTCTGCGTACAAAATACATAATTTGGCGAAAAATGTGCATACTGTATGGATAAATTTCGGAAAAGGAGCGGTGATTTTTATGAAAAAGAAGGAACTGACCGAGGCGGAAAAGCGTGATTTAGCGATGAAATACGAGATTGCGGAGGAACTGGGACTTCTGGAGAAGGTCGAGCGGTACGGTTGGAAGGGGCTGACCTCGAGAGAAAGCGGACGCATCGGCGGCATCATGGGGACGAGAAAAACGGCGGAACGAAAGCGGACAGAAGCGGACAAAGTGGACAGATTGGACACCTGAAAGGACAGGCAGTGGACAGGGGTGCAGACAGGCAGGCGGACAGTTTCTGCCGGCTTGGATTCCTGCTTGCATTTCAAAGCGGATAGAGCTATAATATAAAGTTGTGAATGAATGTCTTGTTGAAGGCAGACTTAAAAAAAGCATGGAGGCAGGCTTTATGAGCGCATACGAAACCTTTGCATCGGTTTACGATCTTTTCATGGAACAAGTAGAATATGACGAATGGCTCAGCCACATCCATGCGGTCTGGGAAAAATACGGCATCGAGCCGAAAACGATTCTCGATTTGGGCTGTGGGACAGGCAGTATCCTGCTCCCGTTGGCGAAAGAGGGCTTCGATATGATTGGCGTTGACCTTTCCCCTGAGATGCTGACGGAGGCAGACCACAAGGCAATGGAAGCAGGCGTTTCGGTGCGGCTTGCCTGCCAGGATATGACGGAACTGGAGCTGGGCGAACAGGCGGATTGTATTCTGAGCCTGTGCGACTGCATGAACTATCTGACGGAGGATGGGCAGCTTGCGGAAGCGTTTCAGCGCATTGCGGCACACATGAAGCCGGAGAGCATCCTTTTATTCGATATGAATACGGAATATAAATTCCGCGAGGTGCTTGGGCAGAATGTATTCGGTGCGGCAGAGGATGCGGCGGCGTATATCTGGGAAAATGATTACGACGAGGAAGAGAAAATCAACGAATATTATGTAAGCTTTTTCATTGAGCAGGAAAACGGACTTGATGAGCGGGTGGAGGAATACCACTACGAAAGAGCCTACAGCATGGAAGAAATCGAAGCGGCTTTGCAGGCGGCAGGGCTGGCACTTCTGGAGGTTACGGACGGGTATCGCTTTGCACCGCCGCAGGAGAAGAGCGAGCGTCTGCTTTTTGCGGCGAAGCTGAAATAAAATAGATAAAAATCAGATGGAAAATAATCGGAGGAAAACGAATGAGTGATTATATTGTAAGAGCAACGGCAGGCAACGGCAGCATCCGTGCCTTTGCTGCGACAACGAGGGATTTGGTACAGCACGCAAGAGAGATTCACCATACCTCTCCCGTGGCATCTGCGGCTCTGGGCAGAATGTTGACGGCGGCGGCGATGATGGGCAGCATGCTGAAGGGCGAGAAGGATATCGTGACATTACAGATTCGCGGCGAAGGCCCTTTGCAGGGGCTTGTAGTGACAAGTGACAGCCATGCGAGAGTGAAGGGGTATGTATTTAACCCGAATGTGGAGATTCCCGATTTATACCCCGGCAAACTGAATGTCGGCGGTGCGATTGGCAACGGCTACATGAGCGTGATCAAGGATATCGGCATGAGAGAACCTTATGCCGGACGAATCGAACTGGTGACAGGGGAAATCGCGGATGACCTGACCTATTATTTCGCACAGTCCGAACAGACCCCCTCTGCGGTTGGTCTGGGGGTTCTGGTGGAAACGGATACCTCTATCCGCAGAGCCGGCGGCTTTATCATTCAGTTACTGCCCGATGCAACGGATGAAATGATTGGGAAACTGGAAAAGAAGCTGGCAACCCTTCCTTATGTTTCCGACCTGCTGGATATGGGGAAAACGCCCGAGGATATTTTACAGATGATTCTGGGGGATATGGATCTGAAAATTATGGATACTGTTCCGACGGAATTTTACTGCAACTGCACGAGAGAGCGCGTGGAAAAGGCACTCATCAGCATTGGCAGAGAGGAACTGGAAAAAATCATCAGAGAAGACAAGAAGGCGAACCTGCACTGCCATTTTTGCAGCAAGGAATATGATTTTACGGAAGAAGAACTGAAAAAGCTTTTGGAAGATGCGAAATAAGAAGGAAAGCAAGAACGAAAGAGCCGAAGGGGGCGTTCCTTTTGAAAAGGGATTTTGCGGTGGCTGTGAAGGCTGTCATTATAAAAGAGAATAAAGCACTGGTGCTTTGCCGTTCCAAGCATGAAATGGAGGGCAGCTTCATGAACAGCCATCAGAAATGGGATTTGCCCGGGGGCGGATTACATTTCTTTGAGAAGGCAGAGGAAGGACTGGTCAGAGAAATCCGGGAGGAAACGGATCTGAGCGTTTCCATCGGGCCGCCGCTGTCCTTATTTGATGCCATCAAGCACCACATCCACCTTTGTATTTTTACATACGCCTGCACATGGACGGGGGGCGAGGTAAGGCTCAGCCCCGAGCATGACGCGTTCTTCTGGATGACAGAGAAAGAGATGGAGGAAAGCGAGCTGCCCCACTGGATGAAGCGCGACATTCGTGCGGCATTTGCAGTGCTGCGGAAGGAACAGTAAATACGATTTTTGAAGAGATTGGATTCATTCAATAAACTTAATGAATTCAGTCTCTTTTTTTAATTTATTGAATTTGTATAAAGAAATTGCAAGAGAGAGGAAAAAAACGTATAAAAACAGGAAATACCTGTTTCAAATGAATAATTTTTCATTGAAAAAAGTTTTGTTCAGCGGAAAAACGGTTTTCCTGACGGGAAACTGACAAAAAATGACTGCGAAAAACTGTTCGTTTTATACAAAAAAATAAAGAAAGAAAAAAGAAAAATAATATGTGGAAATTGGGATACAAATAGATTGTATGCGAAAGACCGTTCGCAAACCTTGAAAAATAAAGAAATTCGCTTTTTCATGCAAGCAAATTCTGATGTATTTTTAACAAGCGCGTCCGAGAGAGAAAAAGTTTCGATAATCAAACAGAAAATGGAAGAGGATTGACAGAATCGTAGAAATCCCGTATTATTTAGATTAAGGATATGTTTCATTTTTCATACATCCTTGGAATTTTCTTGAAAATCCTTGAAAATTTCAACCATGCCTTCGATATTCGAAGGAGAAGGAACGAGTGGGACAGGGACAAATCTCTATTTAAATTAGAAAATAATACTGTTATAACTTTAACAAGGTAATTTTGACGGGAGTATTTTATGTACCTGTGCAATTTGTTCAATAAAAAAATACAGCAAGTGAGGTGAGTATTGTGGCTTATGAGATCCTGAAAAGCATTGTAGAGGCGGAAGCGCGTGCTGTGGAAATCAAAAAGCAGGCTGTTGCACAGGCTGAAGAAAAGAAGGCCGACGCACTGAAACAGCAGGAAACCCTGCTGGAAGAGGCAAAACTGCAAGGGGCAAAGGAAATGCACCAAGCCGTAGAAAACGCTGTAGCGGAGAGCCAGGAGGCAATCCAAAGAATTTTGAAGGAGGCGGAGGAAACCTGTTCCCAAATCAGAGAGCAGGCGTCTCAGAAGAAGGAAGAAGCCGTTCTGGCGGTAATCGGAAAGGTTGTGGGAGAATATGGCAGTTGTTGAGATGCGAAAGCTTACTGTCATTGGTTTGAACAGCAGCCGGACACCCTTCATCCATGAGCTGATGCACCTTGGGGTTGTGGAAATCAACTCGAACGAGGGCGCAATCAACGATGAGGAATGGATGCCCGACATTTTCCGAACCAGTAACAGTGCCGATGTTTCGCGTCTGGAGGCGGATATCAGCCGTGTAAGCACTGCATTGGAGGCCATCGGGAAATATGATACTTCAAAGAAGCCTTTGCTTCCATCGAGAACAAAGCTGGACAGAGGGGATTTTGCGAAGCTGATGGATTCCATTAAAACGGAAACGGAGCTGAATGTGGATAAGGCTGTCAGTGCCTATAAGGGCATTGCTGAAGGGCAGACAGAAATCAACCGGCTGCGTGGACTGATTGCAGGGCTGAAGCCTTGGGAAACGCTGGATATCCCGCTGGAAATGAATGAAACGGAGCATGCTCTGGTGCAGCTTGGCACAGCACCCGTAAAGACCGATACGGTGCAGCTTACGGCGGATGTGCAGGCGGCAGCGCCCTCTGCGATTGTGCAGGAGGTCAGCAAGGATAAGCAGCAGAAGTATTATGCGTTCATTTGTTTGAAGGAAGAAAAGGAGCAGCTTTTGGAAGCGCTGCGCCCGTATAACTTCTCGGCGGTCGCACTGGCAGACCAGAAGGGGACTGCAACAGAAGCGATGCATCGCTATGAAAAAGAAATTGAAAAAAATGAAAAAAATATTGCGGAAAACGAAGAAGTTCTGAAGAAGCTGTCGGTTTACAGAGAGCATATCGAATTTCTGTATGACAGCCTGATGATGCGAAGAGACAGAGCAAGAGTTGTCGGGGACATGGTCAGCACGGAAATGGTATTCTATTTCGACGGCTGGATGCCGGCTAAGGCACAGCCTGAGGTAGAAGCACTGTTGAAGGAATATGAATTCTACTATAATATTGAAGAGCCTGACCCCGATGATGAGAATGTGCCGGTTCTGTTGAACAACAATTCCATCGTGACACCGTTTGAATCTGTCACGGGGATGTACAGCCTGCCGGGGCGGCATGATATTGACCCGACGGCGGTTCTGGCACCTTTCTATTTCCTGTTCTTCGGGCTGATGCTCAGTGATGCTGCCTATGGTATCATCCTGACAACTTTATGTGCAATTATTCTAAAGAAATATAAGCCGGAGGGCACGACCTACCGCATGATTAAGATGTTTATGTTCTGCGGTCTGTCTACGTTTATGTGGGGGGTATTATTCGGCGGCTGGTTCGGAAACTTCTTTACCGTGGCGGCACAGACCTTCTTCGGGAAGGAATTTACGATTAAGCCTTTGTGGTTTGACCCTCTGAGCGAGCCTATGAGACTGCTGGTGGTATCCCTGATTCTGGGGGCAATTCACCTGTTTGTCGGCATGGGGGTACAGGCCTATATGGATATCAAAGACGGGCGTCCGCTGGATGCACTGTTTGATATCGGCTTATGGTATCTGCTGCTGATTGGTATCGTCCTGTTTGCATTCGGCGGTACACTGGGCGCAGGTCTGGTCGGCATCGGCAAGATTATGGCAATCGTCGGTGCGGTTGGTATCCTGCTGACAGGCGGCAGAAAGAAAAAAGGTATTTTCGGCAAGCTGACAGGCGGGCTTGGCAGCCTTTACGGTATTACAAGCTATCTGTCGGATGTGCTTTCTTATTCCAGACTGCTGGCGTTGGGGCTTGCAACAGGCGTTGTTGCACAGGTATTCAACACACTGGGCTCTCTGGCAGGCGGCGGCATCGCAGGCTCCATCCTGCTGATTGTGGTATTCGCCTTTGGTACGGTATTCAACCTGGCAATCAACGCATTGGGTGCTTTCGTTCACTCCTGCAGACTGCAGTATGTTGAATTCTTCGGTAAATTCTATACGGGCGGCGGAAGACCTTTCGCGCCATTTGAAAGAAAAACAAAATATATCAAGATTCTCAAGGAGGGTAATGACAATGTTAAATAATTTATTAAGCGGTGAATTTTTGGCATTAGGCGGCGCAGCTCTGGCATCTTTATTTGCCGGCATCGGCAGCGCCAAGGGTGTTGGTATTGCCGGTGAAGCGGCTGCAGGGGTTGTTTCCGAAGACCCCAATAAATTCGGTCAGGTTCTGCTGCTGCAGGCTCTGCCCGGTACACAGGGTATCTATGGTCTGCTGATTGCCTTTATCGTAATGGTTAAGGTTGGCCTGTTGGGCGGCGACGGCATGCTGGAGCTGACAGTAGTACAGGGTGCTGAAATTTTTGCAGCATGTCTGCCTATCGCATTCGTAGGTCTGATTTCCGGTATTTCCCAGGGTAAGGCAGCCGCAGCAGGCGTTATGCTGGTAGGGAAAAGACCCAGCGAGCTGGCAAAAGGTATGCTGTTCGCAGCGATGGTAGAAACATACGCCGTTCTGGCTCTGTTGGTTTCCTTCCTGATGCTCAACAGCATCCAGCTGTAATCAATAAAACGGAAAAGGAGGAGTAACTCCTATGAATGATGGTAAGATTATCATTGATAAAATCATTGCGGAGGCAGAAGAAACGGCAAAGGCATCCCTCGCCAAGGGGCAGAAGGAAGCAGATGCCATTCTGAAAGCCGCACAGGAAAAAGTGAATAAGGAACTGGACGTATTCGACAGAAACGCACAGGCAGAGGCAGAAAAGGCTGCCGCAAAGGAAATTTCCGGCGCACAGATGCAGGCGAAAAAAGCCATTCTGGAAACAAAGCAGGAGATTCTTGCGGAAACGATTGCGGAAGCGGAAAAAAGACTGCTTTCTCTGGATGATGCGGCGTATGCGAAGGTCATCGGCGGCATGCTGCAAAAGCTTGACCGCTCTCTGGGGACGGAAATTCTGGTTTCCAAAAAGGATGCGGCAAGACTGGCGGACGTTGTGAAGGAAAACGGATTCACGCTTTCCGAGCAGACAGCGGATATCAGCGGCGGTTTTATCGTGAAAAACGGAGATATTGAATATAACTATTCTTTTGAATCAATCATTACGGTAGAAAAAGAAGAAATCCAGCAAATCGCAGCAAAAATTTTGTTTTAAGGAGGGGTAGAAAATGGCAAAAGAACGAATTTACCCTTTCGCCGTAGCCAGTGTGCGTTCCATGGAAAACAAGCTGCTGACAAAGCAAAAGCTGCTGCAGATGGCAGAGGCTAAGGATGCAGAGGAGGCACTGCGTTTCCTGCAGGATAGTGATTACGGGAAAACGCAGATTGGGGATGTGCATGAATTCGAGACGATGATTCAGGCGAATCTGGAAGAAGCATATCAGGCAGTTGGTAAGCTGATTCCCAACAATGAGGTTTTCATGGATATTTTCCGATTCAAAAACGATTATCATAATGTGAAGGTACTCATCAAGGAGGAAATTTCCAAGGTAAGCGGTAAGAAATTCCTGATTCAGGGCGGTTCGATTCCCGTAGAGGATTTACGGAAATTCTTCCGCGAAAGAAACTACATGGAAATGCCCTGCATTGATGCAAAGGCTGTGGAAGAAGCCATTGAGCTTTACGCAAAGACAAAGAACGGGCGTTACATCGACACGATTCTGGATCGGGCGTGCTTCTGCGTGATGAGCGATGCGGCAGAAAAGCTTGGCATCCCTTATGTTGCAACCTATGTGCGAAAGCTGGCAGATGTGACAAATCTGAAAACGCTGTACCGCATTTACAGCCTGAACCGGACGGAGCAGGAGCTTGTGGAAAGCCTTGTACCCGGCGGCGAAATCAGCACGGAAACGCTGCTGCATGCCTTCAAGAGCGACAACGCAGCCGCAGCACTGAAGGAAACCGGCTACGGCAGACTCTGCGACAGCATGGAGCTTGGCTTTACTGCCTTTGAAGAAGCCTGCGACGATTACCTGACGGAGTATGTGAAGGAAGCAAAATACAAAACGCTGACCCCCGAACCCGTTGCGGCATATATTCTTGCGAAGGAAACAGAGGCAAAATGCGTGCGGATCATTATGACCTGCAAGCTGCACAGCATTGATGCAGAAACAATCAAGGAAAGGGTGAGAGAAGCGTATGTCTAAGGTTGGTATCATTGGCGACAAAGACACCGTTATGGGCTTCCTTGCTCTGGGGATTGACATTTTCCCTGCCTATTCCGCAGAGGAAATCAAGAAAACAATCCATAGACTGGCGGAAAGAGAATATGCGATTATCTACATCACAGAGGAAGCCAGCCTGAAGGCGAAGGAAAGCCTTGCAAAATATAAGGATATGGAATTGCCCGCTATCATTGTTATCCCCGGTATCGGCGGCAGCATGGGGCTGGGCATGAATGAGGTGCGTGAATCGGCAAAACGTGCCATCGGCGCAGATATATTGTTTAGCGAATAATGAATGATTGTAGGTGAATGAAGATATGAAAACAGGCACGATCGTAAAGGTATCCGGTCCACTGGTCATTGCGGAGGGCATGAGAGATGCCAATATGTTTGACGTGGTTCGTG
>JBNMGO010000337.1:0-2086 GCA_050872285.1 Anaerotignum sp. | reverse complement strand
GGTCGGAGGCGGTTCTGCTTTCCCATTCGCATAACGACCATACGGGCGGACTGGCACATCTGATGAAACGAACATTTCTGAAAAAGCCGAAGCTGATTGCACACCCTGATGCACTTCTGCCGCACAGCTACAATGGTTTAGAAATCGGCTGTCCTGTTTCCGAAGGGGAACTGGCGGAGAAATTCGAGTTGTGCTTAGGGAAGGAGCCTGTCTGGCTGACAGAAAAACTGGTCTGGCTGGGGGAGATTCCGCATACGATAGACTTTGAACCTGCTTATGCCATCGGGACAGTGGAGAAAGCGGGGAAGACAGAAGCGGATTTTATCCCCGATGATACGGCTTTGGTGTACATTGGTGAGGAGGGGCTTTCTGTCATCACTGGCTGTTCACATGCCGGTATCTGCAACATCCTTGCCTACGCGAAGCAGGTGACAGGCGTGGAAAAGATACAGAGCGTTCTGGGCGGCTTTCATCTGTTTGATTTGGATGAACGGGCAAAGGGGACGATTGCGTATCTGAAAGCGGAAAACATTCCTGAACTATACCCCTGTCATTGTACCTCATTTGCGGTACGCGCGGCGCTGTACCGGGAAACGCCTGTGCAGGAGGTTGCAGTCGGGACAAAATTAGAATGGAAATAAGAAAAATGGAACGAAACGGAACTTTTTTCGTCTAAAAGAAATAGCAGCTTGTAAAAATTGCGAAAGATTAAGGAAATCGAAAGAAATTTTTTCCGAAATTTATGATACAATTATGACAGAGAGGTTTGTCCTTTTGGAGACAACAGAGAACAAGAAGGGGGCAGAAGGCATGAAAAAAACAAAGCAGATTCTAACCTTGGCAACAACGGTAAGCCTGCTGATGGGCAGCATTGCGGTGCCTGCCTATGCGGCAACAACCTTTGCGGATATCAACACGGTGACATGGTCGGGCTTTCAGCCGTTTCTGAATCAGGCGGCGGAGCTTGGGCTGATGAGCGGCTACGAGGAAAACGGCAAGCGTTACTGCAAGCCGAGAAACAACGTGACCTATTGCGAAGCGGTGCAGCTGATGTATTCCATTATGAAGGCGTATACGAAGCAGGATGTTAACGATGCAACGGTGACGAAATGGAAGCCTGTTATCAGTGCATATAATATCCCGACATGGGCGTATAAGGCAACGGCGTATGGACTGGAAAACAGTATTCTGACAACGGCAGAGCTGAATAAGCTGCAGGGCGGCACAAAGGCGGCGAACCGCGAGGATGTTGGTGTGATTTTCGGGAAGGCGATTGATACCGTAAAGGGCTATGATGTGAAATCCGGCGCAACCCTGGGTTATGCCGATAAGGATGCAATTTCCGCAACGGCAGTGCCGTATCTGGAGCTGCTGTACAGAGTGAATCTGATGGTAGGGGATTCGGATAATAAATTCAACCCTAAGAATAACATCACACGCGCGGAGATGGCGGTGCTTTCCGTAAAATCCTACAATAAGCTGGTGGAAAACAAGGGAACGGAAACAAGCAAGACCGCGACAGGGACAGTGACCGATTGCAGAAGTATGCAGAACGGGGATATTTTCCTGACGATGACGGTAAGCGGTTCTTCTCTGAGCCTGTTTGGGGTGAAGGGAAATGTGACGGCGAAATATAACGGACAGACGATTGCCCTTTCGGATATCAAGGCAGGAGATACGGTGAAGGTGACCTACGAAGGGCAGTATATGAGCAGCATTACGGTGACCTATTCCAAGAACGGCATCAACCAGACAACCGAAAAGACATACGAATTGAAGGATATCACCGATTCTAAGATTACCGTCAAGGACGGTTCGACAGAAAAGAAATTCTATCTGGATGATGATGTGGAAATCAGACTGGACGGGAAGAAATCGACCGTCAGCAAGCTTTCCAATGCGTTGGAGGATACCTCCTATGACGTAACGCTGACCCTGGATAAGGACGAATATGTGCTGAAGGTTGTGGCGGTGATGAATGCAAATAACCCCACAGACGGTACGGTGACCGATGTGGACGATGATGAGATTACCATTCAGTCCGGCAAGAAGGAATATACCTACACGCTGGCGAGCGATGTGGAGG
>JBNMGO010000104.1:0-5513 GCA_050872285.1 Anaerotignum sp. | reverse complement strand
CCTTTGCATGGCGCATCCCTGCGTCACAGCAAATCACCGCATCCGCACCGTCCATGTATTTCTCACAAAAGCTGTAATCTCTGATTTCCGCTCCTGCAAAAAGAATTACCTTCATCGTTATTCATACTCCTTAAAAATATCCAGAAAGCCCTTTGCCGCGCCTGCAATATCTTCCTTGCCGAACACCGCAGAGCCTGCAACAATCACGTTTGCGCCTGCATCCAGAACCTCGCGCACGTTATCCAGTGTTACGCCGCCGTCTACCTCGATATCGAAATCCAGTCCCAGTTCCTTTTTCCATTCTGCCAACTGTCTGATTTTAGAAACATGCTGTGCCATGAATTTCTGACCGCCAAAGCCGGGCTCTACCGTCATAACCAGAACCATATCCACCTCTTTCAGGAAGGGATATACCACCTCAACAGGTGTTCTGGGGTTAATGGTAATGCCTGCCTTTGCGCCTGTCGCCTTAATCTGCTGAATCACCTCTGCAGGATATTTCGTTGCTTCCACATGGAAGTTAATGATATCCGCGCCGGCTTTTCTGAATTCCTCTACATATTTTTCAGGCTCCACAATCATCAGATGTGCATCAAAAACCATATTGCTGTGCTTTCTGATACTCTTGATGACAGGAATCCCGAAGGAAATATTGGGAACAAAAATCCCATCCATTACGTCCAGATGGATATACGGTGTGCCTGCGTCCTCAACCAGCTTCAGCTGCTCCGCTACCTTACCAAAATCAATGGAAAGCATGGAGGGGGAAAGTTTTGTTTTCATGGGTTAGAATCTCCTCTCTTCTTCTTCCTTACGTTCATTATAAATCGTAACATATCTCTCATATCTCATCGGATGGATTGCCTTGCCAATCTGCTCCTTTACGGCACAATCCGGCTCATTGATATGCACGCAGCCATTGTAATAGCATTCATGCACAAAGGGCAGAAATTCCCGGAAATGATACTGCAGCTTTTCCGAAGGAATATGCGTCAGATACAGAGAGGTGAACCCCGGGGAATCCACAATATAGCTTTTCTCTGTCATCTGAATCAGCTCCGCATGGCGCGTGGTGTGCTTGCCGCGCTGTATCTTTTCGCTGATTTCGCCTGTATTTAATTCCAAGCCGGGGAATGCTTTATTGATCAAGCTGCTTTTGCCGACCCCCGAAGGCCCTGCGAATACGGAAATCTTATTTTCCAGAGCCGCGCGCAACTCTTCAATGCCGATTCCCTTTTCCGCGCTTGTGCAAATCACTGGATAGCCTGCATCCCGATACATTTCTGCCGCCGCCAGATAATTTTCTTTTTTATCCCTGTCGATTTTATTGATAACGATAACGATATCCAATTCCTGTTCCTCTGCCAGAAGCAGAAACCTGTCCAGCAAATCCAGATTCATATTCGGGCTTTTCGCCGCAAATACAATCACCGCCTGATCCACATTGGACACCCGCGGACGAATGAGTTCATTCCTTCTGGGCAAAATTTCATCCAGACTGCCCTTTTTCTTTTCCTCATCCAGAACCGAAATCCGCACCGCATCGCCTACGGTCGGGCGAATCCCCTCCTTGCGGAAGATGCCTCTCGCCCGACATTCATAAACGCCGCGTTCCGTATCAATATAATAAAAACCGCCAATTCCTTTTAAAATTACGCCTTCCAGCATAGATTCACCTTTATCCTTATCATCCGGAGAAGTTTACACTCTGCGACCACTGCTGTACGTTATCAATATAGCAGGTAACCGTACCGCTACCCTTACCCGTTACGGAAACGCTGTAAGGGAATTCGGAAGCATCTCTGTAGGTATCCACCACAGGATATACCCCGTCCGCATCCTCTTTTACCACGCGCACATAAACAGAGCCTTCACTGCCGCTCGGTGCGTTAATCGTGAAGTATTTTGTGCCCTGCGTCTGGGTATTGGAGGAAGGCTTATTGTCATTCTCCTGCGTATCTGCACCGCTGCTGACAACCAGATTGACCACACTGCCGCTCGGTACGGATTTATTCGCCGCTACGGTCTGTGTGATAACCCTGCCCTCAGCTACCTTGTCGCTTGCCGCATAGGATACATTCCCGACAGTCAGACCAACGGCTGTCAGGGACGCCTTTGCATCCTCCAGAGTATCATTTACAACATTCGGTACGGTAACATTCGTATCCTCGTCACCCTTGCTGATGGTCAGAATAATGCGGCTCTTTGCCGTAATAGAGGAGCCTGCTTCGGGTTCCTGCTTAATCACCTCAGAAGGCTTTGCATCCGCATCATGCACATAGCGAATCTCTGCCACATCCCCAACCAGACGGGTAATGGCTTCGATTGCCGCATTTTCGCTCTTGCCGACCACATTCGGCATTTCCTCCTCTGTCAGACCAAGGCTGACCTTTACGCCGATTTTAGTACCTTCGCCAATCATTGTCCCTTCGTTGACAGACTGATAAATGATACAGCCTGTGTCATAGAAGCTGCTGTAGTCCTCGCCTTCCTGCACAAGGGTAATGCCCATTTTTTCCGCTTCTTTTACCGCTTCATCATAATCCATCCCAAGGAACAGAGGTGTTTCGATGTTCTTATCGCTCGAAATAAAGCCGCCAAAGCCGCCGCCCATGAACTTAATGCCGACAACGGAAATCACACCGATCAGCACCAGTGCCGTAATCACCGCCGCAATCACAACCTTGCGTTCTGCCTTTCTGTCATGCTCGTTATCAAAATCCCCTTCTGTTCTGGGGTTTCTGCGGATTTTTTCAGGTCGTCTGCTTGTTTTCACAGGCTCCGTTTTCACATATTCGTTTTCGTAATCATCCTCTTTGGAGATATGCTTCATTTTCAGCTTTTTGCCGTATTTTTCAAGCCCTGCCAGGGGGGTATGTGCGTCCTCTGCCACAGCCTCTTCCTGCGCCGCATCCGCAGGCATCTCCTCTTTGAGCTCTGCCGCATGACGGCGGTTTGCATGGTGCAGATCCGCGTGTTCTGCATGGCTGTGTTCTGCATGAGAACGTTCTGTATGCGGACGTTCTGCGTGGCTGCGGATATATTCCAATTCCTTCGGGTCAGCCGGCTTTGTTTCCTGCGGTGTTTCCACAGCCGCCTGTGCCGCCTTTTCCGTTTCCATCTTTTCCTGTGCTTCGCGCAGTCTGGCTGCCGCCTCTGCCCTTCTGGACATCCGCACGCCTGCTGCGCCTGCCGCTGCACCTGCTGCCGCCGCGCCGACTGCCGTTGCCGCTTTCTTCTTCTCCGCAGGCTTTTCTTCCTTTGCAGAACCGTTCAGCTCCGCTCTGGCACGAATCAGGTCTGCCAGGAGAAGGTCAATGCTTGCATAGCGTTCATCCGCCTTTTTCATCGTTGCCTTGCGGATGATACCCTCCAGAGAGCGCGTGCAGTTCGGGTTATACTGGCGGATATCCGGCAGTTCATCATTGATGTGCATCAATGCAATGCTGACGGAATTGTTGCCCTGAAACGGCAAAACGCCTGTAATCATTTCAAACATCGTGATACCCAGAGAATAGATATCGCTCTTTTCATCCACATAGCCGCCTCTTGCCTGCTCGGGGGAGAAATAATGCACAGAGCCTGCCGCATTTGCCGTTGTTGTCATGGTGGATGCGGTTGCCGCTCTGGCAATGCCGAAATCCGTCACCTTTACCACACCGTCTGTCCCCACCAGAATATTCTGGGGCTTGATATCTCTATGTACGATGTGCGCCTTGTGTGCCTGGCTCAGTGCAGATGCAATCTGAATGGCAACATTGATGGTAGAACGGGAATCGAAGGGGGCTTTTTCCTTGATTGCCTTTTTCAGTGTATCCCCGTGGATATATTCGTTTACGATATAGTTAATATCCCCGTCCTCGCCCACATCATACGCTCTCACGATATTGGGATGGGATAATCTCGCAACGGAACAGGCTTCGGAACGGAACCGTTCAATAAATTCCTCATCTCCGATAAATTCCTCACGCAAAACCTTTATCGTAACATAACGATCCAGCTTTCTGTCTCTGCCTCTGTAAACAACTGCCATGCCGCCGGAACCGATTTTTTCTAATATTTCGTATCTGCCGTTCAGGACAGTACCCGGATTCAATAACATCAGTTTGTAACCTCCTACTTATATCTCAACCAGAATAAGGGAAATATTATCATGTCCCCCATGTCGATTGGCTTCCTCCACCAGAATTGCCGCTTTTCTGTCCAAGGTGGTTCGCTTGCTCAGAATCTTCGCCATTTCCTCATCCTTCAGCATCCCGGAAAGCCCGTCTGTGCAAAGCAGAACGATATCTCCCTTCTGCACGGGATGAATCACCGTATCCGTTTCCACGGTATCCCGAATCCCAATGGCGCGCGTGATTACGTTTCTTTTGGGGTGCGTTGCCGCTTCTTCCTTCGTAATGCTCCCCATCTTCACCAGCTCCATTACATAAGAATGGTCTGTGGTGAGGGGCTGCATCTCCTTCTTGCGAAAAAGGTAGGCTCTGCTGTCCCCCACATAGGCGACATACAGCTTATCCTCGCGCACCGCCGCCGCAACGATGGTTGTTCCCATTTCCGCAAACTCCCTGTCGGAATTGGATTTTTCATAAACCATCCGATTCGCAGCCGCCACCGCACCTGTCATCAGGTCCAGCATATCGTCATTTTCTGCGTGCTTCATTTCCTTCCAGAAATGCTCCAGAAAGCCTTCGATTGCACAGCTGCTCGCGATTTCTCCCGCATTGCAGCCGCCCATTCCATCGGCAACCAGATATAAATTTTCCGCAGGGTCCTCCCCTGCCGAAATGTAATAGGCATCCTCATTATTCTTGCGGCATTTTCCAATGTCGCTTACTCCAACTGCTTTCAACGCTGCTCCACCTCCCTGCTGCTTATTTTTCCGCATCTTATTCCTCCATAGCTTTTTCCTTGATATGGCTTCGTCTCAGCTGACCGCAGGCAGCATCAATATCACTGCCCAGCTTTCGTCTGACTGTCGTTTCCACACCGTTTTCACTCAGAATCGATGCAAACCGTTTTACCCGCTCCGCAGAGCTTTTGATATAATTGCGTTCCTTTACGTCATTGACAGGAATCAGGTTCACATGACAAAGCATATCCTTCAGCCTTCTGACCAGCTCCCATGCGTGTTCATCCCCGTCATTGACGCCATGAATCAGCGCGTATTCAAAGGTAATACGTCGTTTTGTTTTCTCCGCGTAATCTCTGCACGCCTGCAGAAGTCTGTCCATATCATACAGCTTTGCCACAGGCATCGTCTGTGTGCGGATTTCGTCATTCGGCGCATGCAGGGAAACCGCCAGTGTAATCTGGAGATTTTCCTCCGCTAAGGCATAAATTTTTTCCACCAGACCACAGGTCGAAAGCGTAATGTGTCTCTGTCCCATATTCTGCCCATTCGGATCGTTAATCAGACGCAGAAATTTCAAAACATTGTCATAATTATCCAGAGGCTCGCCGCTGCCCATCAGTACCGTACCGTGTACCCGTTCACCGCAGTCCTTCTGAAT
>JBNMGO010000344.1:0-2033 GCA_050872285.1 Anaerotignum sp. | reverse complement strand
GTGCTGCCAGAATATCCTTGTCCCCCTTGCCCTTGTTTGCCTCATCCTGCAAAGCTGTCTTAAATTCGGCGTAGACTGCCTTTTCCGTCAGCTCGTCCCGCCATTTCTGCTCCCCGACCACCGTCTTGAAACGGTTGGAATACTCGGCTTCTTCCGCTTCTGCCTTGGCTTTCTTCTCCGCCTCGGCTTTCTCGTCCGCAATCCGCTGTTCCAGTTCCTCGAATTTCTTTTTGAAATCCTCATTGCCTTCCGCAGATTTTTTCATGTCTGCAATGGTGGTTTCGTATTCCTTGAGGGTGCCGTTGGCTTTCTCCAAGTCCGCCCTGACAGTTTCCAACTCGCCCTTTGCCTTGCCGATGTCGGTTGTGTTAATGTCCAGTAAGCCCTTCAGCTGTTCCTCCGTTGCATCGGGGAAAAATTTCTTGATATCTTCTCTTTTCATTCTTCTGCTTCTCCTTTCAGCTTTCAGTTTGTTCTCGCGGTTCTTTCCGCACGCCTTGGTAGTTTTTCGCCATTCCGGGCAATAAAAAACCACCTTCCTTTCGGTTGGTGGTTTCATTCAAAATTCACTTTACTGCATATTTCTGTCAGAGATTTTCCTTTGAAAAACGGTGCGTGCATCAGTGCATCAATCGAATCGAAGCTCTGCTCCTTTTCTCCGTAGCATAAAGAAATATCAGAACGGGAGAACGGGCAAATCGAGCCGTTCACGCCGAGATATTCAAAGGCAATATCCTGTGTCAGACTGTCAATCCAATCTCTTAAATCCTCACTTTTCATAAGATGTTCGCATTCTCCTTTCTCTCCTGCTCCGTCAGTTCTCTTGCAGGTCTGTCGACGATTTTTCCATCCTTCCAGATAATATCGTGGGCGTGTTCTCCATTCCTGCCGTAGGGATGCCTTTTCGGATTTCCATGCGCCCCCGAGCTCACCTGCCGTAGCTGCCGCCCGTCAGCATCGTAATACATACGGTCTGTCTGTTTTCCCTTCTGGGATAACACATCCACCACAGCATAAGGCTTATATTCCGCAAAAACCTTCGGGTGCTCCTTTTTCGTCCAATCATCCGTAACAACGATAGTACCATCTTTATTATACCGATATTGGCTGTACTTTTCAATTTCTTTCTGCTTCAGCAAAGCCACTCTTTCCGCCTCTTTCGGCGTACTGCCTTTCCCCACAGCAACCCTCATTCCATCCGCTTTCAGCCCCGTCTGTTCCAGAAAATCATTCTGCCTTCTGTTCCATTCTCTGACCTTTGCGGATGCCTCGCTGCTGTCCAGTCCTGCGGCTTCCATGGCGTTCTTTTCCCGTTTCCATCGGCGGATACTGCGCTCAATCTTCCGCTGTTCCTGCAACACTTCGTATTCGGTCATCCGCACGCCATTATACTCGTAATCCTTCGCCTGAAATTCTTTCAGCAGTGCTTTGTCATAGGTGCGGCTCATGCCCTCGAACCATGGGCGAAAGCTGTGCGAGCAATTCCATCCGCCCAGTCCTGCGCCCGTCCCATAGCCTGTGGTTTTCACAAAATCGGGATATTTCCTGCTTTTTCCACTGCGGCTGTAGATGCCGCCCTGCCATTCCGCGTGGGAAGGTCTTGCGCCTGCGTGCGCGGAAACCTCCACAAGGTCGGCTCCCATTTCGTCCGCTCTGGCATCCTGCAAGCGGAGTGCCGTCTGGTTCACGCCCGTTACCACTGCCCGTCTGACTGCTACCTCTATGGTATCCGTCCGCCCTGTCGGGTATCGAATGGCTCCCACGCCCTCGGCGGAAAGCTGTTTGATGGTGTTTCGGATGGCTGTGTTGTAGTCCATGCCACCAAGCGTAATCTGCATATAGGCGCGGTCAAGTGCCTGTTCAAACTGGTGCGCGGCGGTGCGTGCCGTTGTCCGTGTCAGATTGCGAAATGCGCCGGAGGTTTTCTCGTATCCTGCCTGCAATATCTTCTGCAAATCCTCAGATGCCGAAACAGGCGGCGGATTGAGCCCCTGCCTGCGATAAACCGCATCATCGGATTTCAGTGCCAACCC
>JBNMGO010000394.1:0-1717 GCA_050872285.1 Anaerotignum sp. | reverse complement strand
GGGCAACAATTTACCGTATTATTTTCGAAAAAGGAAACGGCAGGACTGGTGAATTATATGACGGAGGGTGAAATGTCCGAAGAAGGGATTGAAGTCATCATTGATGTACTTCGTCAGTTCTGTACCTCTCTGGAGGAGGTTTCCGTAGACAGCATAAACGCCTTTGCGACGGCATCCCTGCGAAATGCTGCCAATGCCGCAGAGGTGATGGAACGCGTTTATCAGGAGGTCGGGCTGCGAATAGAGCTGATTTCCGGGGAGGAAGAAGCCATCCTGAGCTTTCTGGGGGCAGTGCATGCCGCACCCTTTGAGGATGGATGCCTTTTTGACCTGGGCGGCGGCAGTACGGAGGTTGTCGTTTTTGCACAGCGCCATCCGAACTATGCCAAAAGCATGGATATGGGGTGCTTAAATCTTTACAAGCGGTATGTGAAAAAAATATGGCCGAAGAAAAGCGAAATAGAAGAAATGAAAGCCTGTATTGAAAAGAATCTTGCCGGGCTTGCGCTGCCGCAATCTGCCGGGCCGCTGCTGATTGGTGTCGGGGGTACGGCAAGAAGCCTTTTGGAGCTGATAAACCTGCGGGAAAAACGAGATGCCGCGCACAGGGAAATTACCATCGAGGAGCTGAATGCGTGCGTTTCCTTTCTGCTGAAACGGGATACGGCTGCCCGAGATGCCGTATTGAAGAAATGCCCGGATCGGATTCATACCATGATCCCCGGGGTATTGATTATCCAGGCGTTGGCGCAGCACATGCAGGCAGAGCGGTTATATATCAGTGAGTATGGCGTTAGAGAGGGTTATTTATGGAAAAAATATATCAAAGCAACGATTTGAGTTATACGCAGAACAGGGAATTAAGCTGGCTGCAGTTTGATTTGCGTGTATTGGAGGAGGCGGAAAACGAAGCCGTTCCTCTGTTGGAGCGACTGCGCTTTGCGTCCATTTTTACAACAAATTTAGATGAATTTTTAATGGTTCGGGTCGGCAGCCTGATTGACCGTTCCATCGTGGAGCCAAAGGTCAGAGACAACAAAAGCGGACTGACGGCGGAAGAACAGCTGGCAAGGATTTATGAGGCTGTGCCGCCCCTGCTGCATCGGCGGGAAAAGGCGTATGCGCATATCCTGAAGCAGCTGGACAGGCAGGGCATTACCGAGGTTGCGTTTTCCGAGCTGAAGGGGAAGGAAGAAACCTTTGTGCAGGAATATTTTGATAAAAACATTCGCCCCTTATTAAGTCCGCAGATTATTGACCGCTCGCATCCCTTTCCGCACCTGAAAAATAAGGCATTATACGCGGCGGCACTGCTGCGGACGGGGGAAAAGAAGCTTTTGGGCATCGTAGGTGTGCCGGAAACCCTGCCGTCCTTATTATATCTGCCGACGGAAAAAGGGATTCGTTTTCTGAGGACAGAAAAAATTGTACTGGAAAATCTGAATCGCATTTTCAAAATTTATACAACGGAAGAAAAGGCAGTTATCTGTGTAACCAGAAATGCAGACATCAGTCTTGATCAGAATGAAATGGACGAGGAAGCACCCGACTACAGAGAGCAAATGTCAAAGCTGCTGCGCGCAAGGGATCGTCTGGCACCTGTCTGGCTTGAGGTGGAGGGCAATGCACATAAGCTGGGAAAGCTTCTGGCGGCAAAGCTGGGGCTGAAAAAATATCAGGTTTATTATGCCAAATGTCCTGCGGTGCTTTCCTGGGC
>JBNMGO010000413.1:0-1527 GCA_050872285.1 Anaerotignum sp. | reverse complement strand
GGGAAAAATAAACCGATATTCCTCCTCGCCTGCAAAATAGCTTTTCTTGAAAAACATCGCATACACGGAGCAGACCACCGCCATGGCATCGACCAGCTGGTCAAGGGATTCCTCGGAAGGCACGGCATCCTCCTCGAAAAAGCCCTGCAAATCCCTCGCGCCCTTTTCCACAAGGCTATGGATGCAGGAAAGCAGGCTTTCCAGAAGCCCGTTCATCTGCTCCTCCTCATCATAAATCACCGTGCCATGCAGGAATACGCGGTGCTGAAAGCCTTCCACGATTTTTTCATAATCGAATTCCAGACAATAGCCGCGAAAATCCGTAAATTCCGCCCAGAGCAGGGAATTATTCTGCTGTTTGGAAAACGCCACCACATAAAAGCTCATTTCATCCTCATCCACAATGGAATCGGCAGAGGTAATGATGCCGATGCGGTCGATTTCCGCCTTCAGCTTTGCGGAAAACTGCCGCCGCAAGTCCTCATTCACGATATATTTTTCCATCAGCCGCTCCATAACTTCAACGGCATACTGAAATTCCAGCTTATCATTCAGAAAATCGCTTTTCGTCGCCATAAATTCCCGATTTTCCACAATGCCGCGGATACCGTCCGCCGTGGTGTAATGATACAGCTTATCGCCCTTCTGGCAGATGGGCACATGAATCCAGTCATCCAAATAACGTCTGTCCTGCATGGATTTTTCCTCCTGCTTATTCTCTGATCTGACCATTTCCGTAGATGATATATTTCGTCGTTGTCAGCTCCTTCAAACCCATGGGGCCGCGCGCGTGCAGCTTCTGGGTGCTGATGCCGATTTCCGCGCCGAAGCCGAACTGACCGCCATCCGTAAAGCGCGTAGACGCATTGACATAGACCGCCGCCGCGTCCACCTCATTCAGAAACCGCTGTGCATTGGTGTAATTTTCCGTCACAATAGCTTCGGAATGACCCGTGCCGTATTTTCGGATATGCGTAATGGCTTCATCAATATTCTTTACCACTTTCGCGGAAATGATGTAATCCTCATATTCGGTCGCCCAGTCCTCCGCTGTTGCAGGCACTGCGCCAGAAACCAGATTCTGTGTTGCCTCGTCCCCGCGGATTTCAACCTTTCTTTCCTGCAACGCCTTCCCGATTTCAGGCATGAATTTTTCCGCAACGGCTTCATGCACCAGCAGGCTTTCGCAGGCATTGCAGACCCCGGGACGCTGTGTTTTCGCATTGATAACGATGCGCGCCGCCTTTTCCAGATCCGCGCTTTCATCCACAAAGACATGGCAGTTGCCAATGCCCGTCTGAATCACGGGAACGGTGCTGTTCTGCACCACGCTGTTGATTAAGCCTGCGCCGCCGCGCGGAATCAGCACATCCAGATAGCCGTTCAGCCGCATCATTTCGCTTGCCGTTTCACGGGAGGTATCGGGAACCATCTGCACGCAGTCCTCGGGCAGACCCTCCGCCGCCAATGCGCCGCGCAGAGCGGAAATCACCGCCCGGTTCGTCTGAAAAGCCTCCTTGCCGCCGC
>JBNMGO010000237.1:0-3091 GCA_050872285.1 Anaerotignum sp. | reverse complement strand
TCGCGCGCGCCTTGGCGTATGCGCCCTCCTTCCTTCTGATGGATGAACCCTTTGCCGCACTGGATCATTTCACGCGCACACAGATGCAGAAGGAACTGATTCGCCTGCAAAAAAGCCGACATACGGGAATTTTATTTGTCACCCACAGCATTGATGAGGCTTTGCTTCTGGGGCATAAAATCGCCATCCTTGAGGATGGCTGCATCAAAAAGGAATTTTCTTTGCAAACGGACTGTGAAACGCGCGATTTGTTATCCGAGGAATTGATTGGACTGAAACGGGAAATTCTCGAACAGCTCCATTTATAAAAAATATATTTTATCATTTAAAATTTTTAGGAGGTATTACAAATGAAAAAAAGATTGATTGGCATGGCAATGGCAGCCGTTCTGGCTATGGCTTCGCTGACAGGCTGCGGCGGCAGCGCCGCAGAGGATACATCCTCTCTGGACTCCCTGACCTTCACCTATGTCACCTCTCCCCTGAACCTGCCCTCTATCGTGGAAAAGGAAGAAGGCATTTTCACCAAAACCTTTGCGGATGACGGCATCGAAGTGAAATACGCGGAGATTACCTCCGGCGCAGACCAGACACAGGCACTGGCAGCCGGAGATGTACAGGTGCTGTATGCCGTTGGCGCAACCTCTGTCATTCTTTCCGCCGCAAATGATGCAGATATCAAGGTACTGAATATGTACAGCCGCTCTCCCAAGGCATTCTGCATGTACTCCAAGGATGAAAGCATCAATTCCCCCGAGGATCTGCGCGGCAAAACCGTTGCAGGCCCTGTCGGCACAAACCTGCATGAGCTCTTGGCGGCGTATCTGGCAACCGCAGATATGACAGTGGATGATGTAAACTTTGTAAGCATGGGCATTCCCGAAGCAAAGGCAGGTCTGGAAGGCGGCAGTGTGGATGTGGCATTGCTTGCAGGCGCAGCCGCATATCAGACACAGCAGCAGGGCTACCACCTGATTACAGACGGCGAAGGTCTGATTAACGCTATCATCGCGGTAGCGGTTACAAATGAATTCTATGAAGCACATCCCGAAATCATCGAAAAGCTGGAATCCGCGCAGGCAGAAATTGCAGACTTTATCCAAAACCATGAACAGGAAGCCTACGAAATGGCGGCAAAGGAACTGGATCTGGACGTGGATGCCGTAAAGGATATGGCGCAGTATTATGATTTCTCCACAGAAATCACCGCCGCAGATAAGGAAGGTTTTCAGCGCACTGCCGATTTCATGTACCAGGCAGGCATGATTGAAAAGGAACTGGATGTAAATACATTATTTTAAATCCGGATTCCATTTGGGACATAACTTACCACCCAAGAAGGGGTGGCAGGCAAAGCCTGCTTTGCGTAGCAAAGTAATGAGCCTTAGTTTCCCACCCCCTTCCGCAAATAAAAAGCGTCCGAACCCGGACGCTTTTTTGTTGCTTTTCTTTCAAATGAATGAGCCTTGCCTCATGCCCCAGAAATTCATTATAGCGGAAGGATTCCCTGCTGCCATTTTCCATCTGACAGTAAAAATGATGGGGATATAATTCCAACACCACGCCATGGCGAATTTCCCGGGTAATATATGTATAATCCTTCAAAAGAGAACGCTCCTTCACAATGATTTTCTTCCCCTTTTCCAAGCCATGGCGCATTGCAAGTTCCTTCAGCCATGTATTTTTCCACATTCTTCTTTCCTTCATCTCATGCCCTCCTTTTATATTACGGTTAAACCGTAATTATAATTTAAAAAAATAAGTAGTTATTCATCTGACACAATCATACTACGGTTTTATCGTACTTGTCAACGGTTTTTCCGTATTTCTTCCAAAAAAATATTGCACTTTTACGATTTAACCGTATAATAAGGGTAGGACGGTGATTTTATGGATAACAGCAAAACCATACTGGCGAAAAATATCCGCTATTTCATGGAACAGAAACAGAAAACAAGAACCGAGCTTTGCGAAGCACTTGGCGTAAAATATACCACCCTCAGCGATTGGGTGAATGGGAAAACCTATCCGCGCATTGATAAAATCGAGCGGATGGCGGCGTATTTCGGCGTGGAAAAATCCGCCCTTATGGAGGACAGAACCCATCTGCCGCAGGATGCCATCCCCTATACGCCGCGCCCGACAAAGCCCATCCCGATTGTCGGCGTAGTCAACTGCGGCATGCCCCTTCTGGCGGAGGATAATATCGAAGGCTACATCGAAACGCCTTTGGAGGATTTGAACAGTGGCGAGGAATATTTCTGGCTGCGCGCCAAAGGGGACAGCATGACGAATATCGGCATCCACGAAGGGGATTTTCTGCTCATCCGTAAGCAAAGCGATGTAGACAGCGGTGACATTGCCGTTGTTTCCGTCAATGGGGATGACGCTACCCTCAAGCGCGTGATAAAAAAGGAAAATGCGATTGTGCTGCAGCCTGAAAACCCTGCGTATGAAATGAAAATCTTCGTTGGCAAGGAGATGGAGGAGGTTCATATCCGCGGACGGCTGATGAAACTGGAAAAAAGATTTTAAGATTCTCATAAAGCACGAAACGCGTATGAAAAATCGGAGGTGAGCCACGCATGACAACACGCGAAGAAGTATTAGCTTATGCCTTATCCTTTGCGGATGTATACACGGAACGCCCGTTTCGCGACCAGAACTGGCAGTTAGTGCGCGTGAAGGGCAGCAAAAAGACCTTTCTCTGGATTTATGACCGAGAGGGTTATCTCAATCTGAACGTAAAGGTATCGCCCGAATGGCGCGATTTCTGGCGAAATACCTACGATTCCGTTGTCGCCGGATATCATCTGAATAAGGAGCATTGGAACACAATCATCTTAGACGGAACGGTTCCCGAACAGGATATCAAACGCATGATTGCGGAAAGCTACGATTTAATTACGGACAGCCCAACCAAACGCATCTATGCGGCGGTCAAGAAAATCCCTAAAGGCTGTGTTGCCACCTACGGAATGATTGCAGAGTTGGCAGGCGACCCGAATATGGCGCACGCGGTCGGCAATGCCCTGCATAAAAACCCCGATCCCGAAAATATCCCCTGCTATCGTGTGGTCAATGCCAAGGG
>JBNMGO010000120.1:0-4927 GCA_050872285.1 Anaerotignum sp. | reverse complement strand
GATTTTTCTCCGCGGCTTCGCTGAAATTGACCGCATAGCGGCGGTATTCCTTGACCGCCTGATTGCGGAGCGTTACCTCAATGGCATGGGACGCGCCGATGCGATCCTTCACATCCTGCGAAAGATTCACAGGCAGGTTATCCACTGCATAATCGAAATAATACACAACCTCATTATTGATGGTGCGCTCGATATCCGCAAGATAGATATCCGTTTGCAGGGAATCGTCATTTCTGAGGAAATTACAGCAAATCTGATAGCCCTCCAGAAGCCCTGTTCTGGCGTTGCCTGCGTAGTTTTCATAGCTGTAGTACTCCAGAATCCGCACATCGGGGTAATACTTGACAACCGTTTCGCTGTCACTGAAGGTATAGGTACCGTCCTCGTCACGCTCGCTCCAGTCCACAGAGAAATTGCGGAAGAAATTCTTTACCGTATTTTCCAGTGCGGCGCGGCTCGGCTCGCCGTCCTTTTCAAAGGCATATTCCTGTTCCAGAGCGGCATATTCATAGGGAAGATATGCCCACTGCGGCAGGAACATATTGCGCCACAGCACCGATGCACTGGTGCGCTGCCCTGTGGAGATATAGCGCATATCACCGCCGTCCGCCGTGAGGGAATCATACAATGCAGTGGACGCACTGCCGCCCTCGCAATGAAACGCAACACATTCATTCGTATCGGAATTGACGAAATAGGCGTAGCTTTCCTCGCCGCTCCTTCTGGCAGGCACGATGGTGATATAATCGAACTGCTCTAATTTCTGGTCTGTTTTTAAGTCTTTATAATTTTCCAGATATTCCTCAGAAGCAATCATGAAGTCATACTGCATGACAATACAGCGCGCCGCCAGAATTTTTTTCCAATCGGCGGTTGTTTTCTGGGGAGATGCGCCGTTCTGGGATAAAATCTCCCCCAGAGCCTTATTTGCTGTATCCAGAAGCGCACTATTCCCCACATTATCGGGATAATAGACAGAAAAGGTGCCTTCGCCCTCCCCAACCGCATAACGGGTAGCAAGAAGGACATCCCCGTCCGCCTCCTGTTTTCCGAAGCTTAACTGATTCGCCAGGGTATAAAAAAAGTTATGGCTGCTTGTTCCTTCCAGCCATAACTCTCCTGTCTGATAAATCGCAGCTATGACCAAAGCAACAATGATAAAATTTGTAATCCTGTATACTTTCATTTGATCTCACCGCTTTTTCTATTCAATTTATTTCAATCTGATTTCTTATTTTTTCGTACTCATGCCGGGCAGTGCAATCATGCGCTGCAGCTGGCTTTTCACCTGCTGCGGCACCTGCTTGATGACCGTTGTGGTCTTGCTTTCCCCTTCTGCGGCAAAGGAAATATAGTTATTCCCTCTGCTGAGCGGCAGGGTTTCGCTGAACAGCCCCATGGAGCCAACCGTTACGGTTTCTCTGTGGGTTTCGACCATATTGCCGAAGCGATCCATTTTGGATACCGTAAAGGTAATCTTCGTGCCGGGCTTTGCCTCGCCATAGAGGATGCGGCTGCTGTCGAAGGTACATTCCACCTCATCACCGCCGATTTGCAGCCCGCTTGTAATATTCACAGAGGCAGCGAATACACTGACAGGAGAAAAAGAAAACACTGCCGCCAAAGCCAAGCCAATGAGTTTCTTTCTATATGCTTTCATTCCTGTCACCTCCTCTGCGATTTCATCCTATTCGGAAAGCCGTTCCATTCTATTGTATGGAAATTTCTGCTTTTTGTCTACTATGATTATATCGCATGAAGATTACAATTATGTTACAACGCCCTTACAGTTCTATAACAATCTGCTCAGACAAGCGCGCCGCGGTTAAGCCGTTTGTCTGAGGTGGTGTTTTTTGCTGTCATTCGGCGCGATATTATGCCTTCTGTTCCTCTTTTTCATATTCCAGAATCGGGCGTTCCTTCGGGAACCACATAATCATCGTTGTTCCCTTGCCGTATTCGCTTTCTGCCGTCAGCTTGCCGCCGTGGCTTTCCATGATTTCCTTGGCGATGGCAAGCCCCAGACCTGTGCCGCCCATGGCACGGCTGCGCGCCTTATCCACGCGATAGAAACGCTCGAAAATACGGGGCAGATCCTCTCTTGTGATGCCCATGCCCGTATCCTTCACATGAATCTTATAGAACTGCTCCTCCTCCGTAATGAAAATACGGATACTCGCCTGCTCCAGGCTGTACTTGATGGCATTGGTCACAATATTATTGACCACCTGCCCCACGCGGTCTCTGTCCCCGAAGATGACAACCGCGTGCTGATACGGCTCAAAGGTCAAGGTCTGGTGCTTCGCCACTGCATGGATTTTATTCTGGCGGACAGTCATGCTGAGGAATTCGTTCATTTCGATTTCCGTAATATCCAGACGCACCTGCTTATTATCAAAGCGCGTCAGCTGCAGCAAATCGCGCACCAGAAATGCCATACGGTCTGCTTCGCTGTTGATGATGCCAAGGAAATCCTTTGCAATCTCCGCATCCTCCATGGCACCGTCCAGAAGGGTTTCCGTATAGCTTTTAACGGTCGTGAGCGGTGTTCGCAGCTCATGCGACACATTCGCCACAAATTCCTTTCGCATATCGTCCAGCTTTTTCTGCTCTGTGATATCCTGCAGAACGACAACCACGCCTTCAACTTCGCCCTTTTTATCATAATAGGGCGAGAAATTGGCATTGATAAACTGCTTGCCGACCGGGAAAATGACCTTCTTGGAGGGTTCATTCCCCAAATCCAGATAAACAGAGGAGCTGATATCATACGCACGGATAAATTCCGTAAAATTCATTTCGATTTTTTCCAGACCAAGCATACCCTCCGCCGCCGCATTGGCAAGCATCAGCTCACCGTCCTTGCTGAAGGAAATCACGCCGTCACTCATGTTATGCAGGAGGATTTCCAGACGGTTTTTCTCTCTTGAGATTTCCGACATATTCTTGGAAAGCTCCGCCGCCATGTTGTTAAAGCTGCTCGTCAGCTGACCTATTTCGTCATTGCTGCGTACCTTCAGGCTCTGATCCATGTTCCCTTCTGCCAGATTTTTCGCGCCCTTTGTCAGCGCCAGAATCGGCCCTGTCAGGGTCTGTGCAAAGACATAACCCATCACCGCCGCCAGAAACAGCGCAATCATCACCGCCGCGACAATCGTCTGGGTGGTTTTATCCAGACTGGTCTGCATATCGCTTGCGTCCAATCTGGTATAGATGATATAGGAGGGGTCTGTCCCGCTCGTCTGCACCGGTGTGGCATAGCTCATCCATTCGCGCAGAAGCCCGAAGGAATCGGTGCTTTTTTTCTGGGTGGAAAAGGATGTCATGCCGTTCATGGCGGCAATAATTGCCTGATCCGTATAAACGGGGTACGGTGCTTCGGTCACGGTGGTGGAGGCAATCGTTTCCCCGTCCGTATTGAGGATATTGCCCTGTATGCCGACGGCGTTTGATACGGTTTTCAGAAGCTTTTCCTGAAATTCCTCATCCTTGCCGCCCTCAATGACCTGTTCATTGATTCTTTCCGCATAGGTCGCCAGCTCCTGTCGGGATTTATCAATCTCGATATTGCGCAGGCTCAGCAGAATATAGGTGCCGCTGACAATCATAACAATCAGCACCAGCCCCAGATACATAATGATTAACTTCCATTTAATACTTCGCATTCGCAAAAGCTTCTCCCTCGCTTTTCTCAGCAATCAAATAATACCCTACGCCTCTTTTTGTGAGGATATAAACCGGCTTGCCGGGGTCATCCTCGATTTTTTCACGCAAACGGCGAATGGTGACATCCACTGTCCGCACATCGCCGAAATATTCATAACCCCAGACCTTTTCCAGAAGGGTTTCTCTGGAAAAAACCTGCCCCTTCTGCGCGGAAAGGTATTTCAGAAGTTCAAATTCTCTGACGGTCAGGTCGATGATTTTTCCGTCCTTCCGCACCTCATAACGATCGGGGTTGATATCCAGCTTGCCGAAATTTCCCTTTGCGGCAGGGATTTTTTCGGGAACCTCCTCCCGCACAACGGATTTTCTGAGGTTTGCCTTCACCCTTGCCATCAGCTCTCTGACACCGAAGGGCTTTGTCACATAATCATCCGCGCCCAGTTCCAGTCCCAGTACCTTATCCAATTCCTCGGCTCTTGCCGTCAGCATGATAATTGGGGTGTTTTTCTTTTCTCTGATTTTTTTGCAGGCTTCATAGCCATCCATCTTCGGCATCATAATATCCAGCAGAATCAGGTCGGGGTTTTCGTCCATGGCTTTCTGCACGCCTTCCTCCCCATCTGCCGCCGTAATGACCGTATAGCCCTCCTTTTTCAGGTTAAACGCAATAATATCGACGATGTTTTTCTCATCATCGACAATCAGAATCTTTCTGTCCATAGTGTCCTCTCCCCCTCGGAAAGTCTTATTTTTCGTTCTATTCTTCTTCGATTATACTAGAAAGTGCCGCAAAAGTAAACAAAACCGCTCGGCATCCCATATTTGACGAAGCTTTTGCTTGCCAAGTTTCCCTAAAAATGCTATTTTGTAAGAAAAAAACAAAAACACCGCAGAAGGAGGGCGTTTTATGGGTATTTTAGGCGCGAAAAACAAGGTCATCGCAGGGGATTACACGGGCGGCAGAATCATGCTTTCCGCAGGGAAGGTTGTGCTTTCCGTAAGCTTAGGCAATATGATTATTTTAAACAAAAAAATGGTTGCTTCTCATGCCATCGAAAGCGCGGTAAAGGGCAATCATAAAATTTCCGTTACCTTTGCGGACGGCAAGAAAAGCCTGCTGGAAGTGGATGATGCGCTCTGCGCGGCTTTGCTCAAGCAATTATTTTAAGAATTTCGACAAACAAAAAGAACCTCTCATTTTTATTTTGAGAAGTTCTTTTTTTCGTCATTAAAGTCTTGCTTCCAGTTCGGCTTTTCTGTC
>JBNMGO010000312.1:0-2307 GCA_050872285.1 Anaerotignum sp. | reverse complement strand
GCGCCGCACATTTCGGGCTCGTCTTCCTCTACAATCTTTGTTGCCAGAGGACGATATTTGCCGCTTTCCCAACGGTGATTCTGGCTGTGAATCCAAAGCATTGCAAGCACAATGCCCAAAACGCCCAGAACCAAAGAAGGCAAAACGGGAGAAATATTGGGAATCAGCTTCGGCACGCCGAAGTACCCCAGCACAATACCTGCGATAAAGCCGATAAAGGGCAGTCCATACATCACAATCACTGCATTGAAAAACGCATTTTCCTGCAACTCCAGTTCCACCCAATCGCCTTCCTCTGCATCGCAGAGATTTTTTGCTTCAATATCCATTTCTGTTTTCATCATACCGGAAAAACAAGCTCTGCATTCGCCGCAGGCTTCTTTTCTCTGAATTTTTACCATTGCCAGATCGCCTTTTACTTCATGTACGATACCTCTCATACGCGTAACCACCTTTCTATATCTTCCCCTGCGCCCTGCTTTTTGCAGGAAACAGGTCACATTGCTCATTTCATTACTTTTCTAACCTTATCGCATTATACAACAAAATCGTCATAAAAAAAAGTGGTTTTCCGTGGAATTATTGACAAATGTCAGATTTTTTTCTGCGATAACACCAAAGCACAAAATTTTTACAGAGCGCGCCTAAAGGAACCGCAAACAGCAGCCCCCAGAAGCCAAACATCCGCCCGAAAACCGCCAGAGAAAGCAGCACCAGAACGGGATGCAGTTCTAATTTATGCCCGACTGCCTTCGGCACAATGAAAATGCTGTCTACCTGCTGCAAAAGCAGAATCAGCACGGACGCATAAACTGCCTTCATGGGTGTGCCGCTCAGAAGCCCTGCAAGCACCGCCAGAAAAAACGCCATCACCGCCCCGAAATACGGAATCAGATTGGAAAAGCCGGAAACCAGTCCAATCAGAATCCCATGCGGCAGACCGACAATCGCAAACGCCGCAGAAAACAGCACCGCCATGATGGACGCATCCAGAAGCTGACCGCTGAGATAACCCGAAAAAACCGTATACACCTCATGAAAAAGATGCTTTGCGTGCTTTGTAATTTTTTCTCCCAAAAGCACCCTGCTCAGCTCCCCCGAAATCCTGCGCATTTTTTCCTTTTCCATCAGAAAATAAAACGCTGCCACCGCCCCAAGCAGAACATCTAACAGACTGCCGCCAATATTTGGAAGTACATTCGCCAGACGCAACACCCGTTCCTGCATCCAGAGCGTCACCTGCTCCGTCCACTGAGAAAGAATCCCTTCCACGTTTTGCAAAATTCCCATCTCCGCTAATTTCAGATTCAGGAGCACAAGCATATCCCCTGCCTGTCGGATATAGCCGCTGATCTGCTCCGTCAGGGCAGAGAGATTCGTATGCCCGATTTTCCGCGCCAGAATTCCCCCTGCCAGAAAGAAAAAGCACCCGATGGAAAGATACGTCAGCGTTGTGCCTGCCTTGCGGTTGCGGATACGGCTGCGGTGATGCAGGGAGCATCGTTTTTCATAAAACCTCTGCCAGAGCGCCGTCAGCGGTTCGAGCAGGAGTGTAAAGAAAAACGCCCAGAAAACGGGCGCAAAAACGGCGAGGAAAGTCCCCGCCGTCTGTAATATGACATTTTTCGCCGCAGAAAGCCGCAGCAACAGCGCAATCATCCCCACCAGAAGCAAAACGGTAAGAATGACGTGAAAGCTGATTTCCATGTATTTTTTATTCCACGGAAGCCGCATACGCCGCCCTCTTTCGCACGAATTTTTTTGATTCTATTTCTTTTTTCTTATTTCAGCTTTGTCAGAACCAATTTCAGATATTCCCAGATACGGATGGTAGAGGAAATGCTGAGTCTTTCATCGGGCGTATGCACATCGTACATATTGGGCCCCAGAGAAATCAGATCCAAACCGGGGATTTTCTTCGCAAACAGTCCACATTCCAGACCTGCATGGATGGCAACCACCTTCGGTTCCTCGCCGAATTTTTCCAGCCACGCCTCCTTGAAGATACGCAGCAATTCGGAATTGGGGTTATACTGCCAACCGGGATAATCGTTCACGCCGACCACCTTTGCGCCGCAGAGACTCCCCAGAGCCTCAATCTTCTTGCAGATGGCATCCTTTCTGCTTTCCACAGAGCCGCGCACTGCGTTATCAATGAAAATATGGTCTTCGTTTGTTTTCAGAATCCCGATATTACTGGAGGTCTCCACCAAGCCTTCCATATTGGTGTCCATGGTCTGTACCCCATAGGGCAGAAGCTGCAAGAGTGCAATCAGGTAATCTCTGGTTTCTGCCGTCAGCACCTCG
>JBNMGO010000279.1:0-2586 GCA_050872285.1 Anaerotignum sp. | reverse complement strand
ATTGCCGCGCACGAAACGGCAATTTTGCAGTGCATGTCCGATTATAATCTCGATTATCGGATTTTGGAGGAACCGTTGCTGACGGTCGGCTTGGGCGTGGCGTTTTCCAAGCAGGATGATCGCGGTCTGGAACAGGAGCTTTCCGCAACCTTTGCTGAAATGCGCGCAGACGGCACGATGCAGGAAATCATCGGGAAGTATCTGGAAGAAAATGGGAGGTGATTGCGGATGCGGAATAAACCCTCTACAAAATCCTCCACGCGGATCCTTTTTTTACAGCTTTTACTGGGCGTTTTGCTTCTGGGCGGCGTATTTCTGCTTGCCGCAAATGAGGACATCACCACCACACAGCGCACTATGGCGAATACGGTCAATTATATCAAGGAGCAGTGCAATCGTTATAACAGGATTGGGCTTGCGGATGAATCCAAGAGCCTGATGCGGATTGTGGAAAGCGCGAACCAGACGGCGCACCGCTTAGCGGAAACGACAGAGCCTGTCAGCGAGGATTTTCTGCATACCTGCGTGAAGGACTGCTATGTTTCGGGGATTCTGCTTCTGGATGAAGCAGGAAATATCACTGCCGCAAGCGAAGATGCGGATACGGCGGCATTTGTGCATGAAAATCTGGATTCCGAAGCCCTCTTAGATACGGCGCGGTATCCCGAAAAGCGGTATGCCGTGCGGCTTTCCTGCCCTGAGGGGTGCTATCTGGATTTAGCCGCGGTGCAGAGATTGGATGCCCCCGGCATTGTCGTTGCCTATTATCATACGCCTTTGGATTATATCAATTCCTTCAGCCTTTCGATTTCCTCGCTTCTTTCCGGCTATGACCCTGCGGAAAACGGGACGATTGTTGTCAGCAGGGGGAATGAAATCATTGCTTCCAATGAAGAAAATCTGATAGGCGGAAATACGGATGCGTCCGCGGTGCTCGGAAAAATCAGAGCCGCCGCCGAGAGCGATAAGCTTGTTTCTGCGAAGGAGGGCGGCATGCGTTATTTCGGGTTGATGGAGCATGGACGGGATGTGTATGTTTATGCGTACCTGCCGGAGCATGCTGTTTTCCGCACCACGCCCGAAAATCTGCTCTTTGCGCTGTTTCTTTATCTCGTCATTCTTGCCGCCATCCGCATGGTGCGCTGGAAAACGGCACAGGACTACCGCGAAAAGCAGCTTGCCATCCAGAAGGAATATACGGAGCAGTTACAGCTGAAAAATGAACAGCTTCGCGAAGCGGTGGAGCAGGCGGATCGCGCCAATGCCGCAAAGACAAGCTTTCTTTCGCGCATGAGCCACGATATCCGCACGCCTTTGAACGGTATCATCGGGCTTCTGGAAATTGATGAAGCGCACGCGGAAGATCATGCGCTGATTCGTTCCAATCAGAAGAAAATGAAGGTTGCCGCCAAGCATCTTTTGTCCCTCATCAATGATATTTTGCAGATGAGCAAGCTGGAAAGCGGCGAGGTTGTGCTTTCCCATGAAATCATGGATTTAAATCAGCTTGCAGGGGATATTCTGACCATTGTGGAGCAGCGTGCTGCGGAGGCAGGCATTACACTGGAATATAACAGAAATTCCGACCGTGTGGCAGTCAGCAGTGTCTATGGCAGTCCGCTCCATCTGCGGCAGATTTTTCTGAATATTTACGGCAACTGCATCAAATATAATAAAATCGGCGGCAGGGTGGAGACAACTGTCAGCTGTCTTGGCATTGCGGACGGTAAAGTCACCTATCGTTGGGTCATCCGCGATACGGGCATCGGCATGAGCCAGGAGTTTTTGCAGCATATCTTCACCCCCTTTGCGCAGGAGCACAGCGGCAGTGCCTATCAGGGAACAGGACTTGGCATGGCGATTGTGAAAAGCCTGATTGATGAAATGCAGGGGACGATTGCGATTGCAAGCGAGGAGGGTGTCGGCTCTGTTTTCACCATTACGCTCCCCTTTGAAATTGCGGCAGAACAGCCGCAGGAAAAAGAGACTGCCAAGGCGGCGGATATCAGCGGTCTGCACCTGCTTCTGGTGGAGGATAACGCGCTCAATGCGGAGATTGCCGCGGCACTTCTTGCTGACCGCGGCGTCAGCGTGGAGCTTGCAAGAGACGGCAGGCAGGCGGTGCAGATGTTTTCCGATGCGCCTGCCGGTACATATGCAGGCGTGATTATGGATATCATGATGCCCGTGATGGATGGGCTGACCGCGACAAGAACGATTCGTGCCTTGGAACGCGCGGATGCAAAAACCATCCCCATCATCGCCATGACCGCCAATGCTTTCGAGGAGGACGCCAGAAAATGCTTTGATGCAGGCATGAATGCGCATCTGGCAAAGCCGCTCTGTATGGAGGATTTGGTTGCTACTTTAGCGCGGCTATGTGTGTAAGTCGAAATTGGAATTTCGACTTGTTGAAACAGAAGAATAAACAGACAAGTTCCATCGGCTGAAAAGCCTTGAAACTTGCTGTTTTCCTCGGCGGAACTAAATTCCGCCTGCGGATTCCACTCGGGAAACTCGTTCGTTTCCCGAACCCTTCCGCGGTTCCACAGTAAAACAGCACTTTTTTGATAGAAAGTATCTATT
>JBNMGO010000103.1:0-5516 GCA_050872285.1 Anaerotignum sp. | reverse complement strand
TTATTTGCCGCCTTTCGGCTTTTTTCGTCAATCAGAAGTACCTGCGGCTTGAGCGTATGCAGAATGGAAAGCACGCGCTCCTTCGGCATAGTCACGTCAATGGGCGTATAGAAATTGCCGCTGTAAACCGCGCCCAGAAATGCCGCCACGGAAACGGGCGTTTTCTGCATCATGACCGCAATGGGGCAGTTTCTGCCGCCGAAACGCGTCAGGTATGTGCCGATGCGCTTTGCGGTTTCTTCCAGCTCGGCGAAGGTAATCGTCCCCTCTGCGCCGGAAAAAGCGACCTTTTCAGGCAGGCGCTCTGCCGTTTCTTCCAGATATTCCAGTATATTTCGAATCATATTCATTCCTCGATTCTCGTTCCATATTAAATCAAGTTTGAGTATAGCATCTGTATATTCCTTCGTCAAGAATGAGAAAAATAAAATCTTTTCTTCTCTTTTTTTAGAGAAAAACAACTGCTTTTCGCAATAAAAAAGCCCTCTTATACGGGGATATAAAAGGACTTTTCCTTGTATCATCATTGCTTCGTCTTTCGCATGGTTAGGAATCCTTAAAGACTTTGCATAACAATACCGATGCAATCGCTTTGCCCTGCGGATAAGACCGCTATAAGCAAAGTCTGAAAATATTTTACCACAGTTCCCACAAAAAAACAACCACTTTTTCTTTTCCTTGTTTTCCTAGTATTTTGCTTGCATAAAGGCTGCTTTTCTGCTATGCTGAATATAAATGGATACAATTCGGCGTATTCCCCGATCAAATAGCAAAAAGAAACAAAAGGAGAGGTACTATGTCTATCGAAAAAGTAAGAGCATATCTGAAAAATATGAACTGCCCCAAGGAACCCATTGAATTTGCACAATCCAGCGCAACCGTTGAGCTGGCGGCGCAGGCAGCAGGCGTTATTCCTGCGCGCATCACAAAAACCCTTTGCCTGATGGGCAAGGAAGGCCCCGTTGTCATCTGTGTTGCAGGCGATACGAAGATTGATAACCGCAAATTCAAGGATACCTTTGGTCTGAAGGCAAAAATGCTTTCTCCCGAGGAAACCTTAGCGGCAACCGGTCACGCTGTCGGCGGTGTTTGTCCCTTCGCATTGCCCGAAGGCACAAAGGCTTATGCCGATATCTCCATGAAGCGCTTTGATACCGTATTCCCCGCGGCAGGCAGCAGCAATTCCGCAATCGAGCTGACCTGCGACGAGCTTTATCAGTACGGCAACTGCGTGGAATGGGTGGATATCTGCAAGGGCTGGCAGGAAGAAGCATAACATCGTACCCCCCAAAACATACGAAAGACGAGCGAGGTGACCTTATGAAGATTTCAACAAGAGGCCGTTACGGCATCCGTCTGATGCTTGCACTGGCTTTGAATTACAACAACGGCACAATTCCCCTGAAGGCAATCGCCAAGGATCAGGGCATTTCCGAAAAATATCTGGAACAGATTATCAATCCGCTGACCAAATCCGGTCTGGTGAAAAGCTTTCGCGGCGCGCAGGGCGGCTATACGCTGACCAATCCCCCCGAGGCAACCACAGTCGGCGAGGTGCTGCGTGTACTGGAAGGCTCCCTGTCCCCTGTGGACTGTGTGGATCATCCCAACTGTGCCAATTCCGACCACTGCGTTTCCCTTTCCATCTGGAAGAAAATGAAGGTGGCTCTGGATGAGGTTGTGGATAACATCACACTGGCGGATATGGCGGCAGAATATGCCGAAAAAAATCCCGAAGCGGCGGCAAAGTTCCGCTGTAACGGCTAAATTGAAACACAAAAATAAAATGCTGTTTGCAATAGTTCCCTTTGCAGACAGCATTTTTTCTTTCCGTTTTTCGGTTTTAAAGTGTAAATGTATCCCATCCGTCCTTTTTCAGCACCAGAACGGAACGAAATCCAATCTCCTTCGCCGCCTGCGCCACCTCGGCAAACTGAAACCCGAGAGACGCCCCGTCATGGCTGTCACTGGAAAGCAGGATTTTGCCGTTTCTTTCCTTCAAATCGCGCAGCAGCTGCAAGGAAGGATACGGTTCTGTCCGCAGACCGCGGTACATGCCGCCCGTATTGATTTCAAAGGGTCTGCCTGTTTCCAGAAGGGCATCCATGGCGGAAAGCGCCACCGTTCTGTAGCGTTTATCCATGGGGTCAAAATAACGATTGCCCTCGTTGAATTTCGTCACAAGGTCAAAATGCCCGATGAAGGTCGCATTTGTTCTTTCGACCACCTCTGCCTCTATCTCAAAGAACCGCTTCGTCAGCGCGTATACATCACCGCCGAAGCCCTCGCGGATGCCCTGCTCCAAAACCGCGGGGCTTTCGTCCACGCAGTAATACATCCCGTCCTTTTCCACATAATGCACAGAGCCAATCACATAATCAAAGCCTTCTGTCGATGCAGAGGAACAGGCATCCTGCTCCACGCCGCAGAGAATTTCAATCTTATCCTGATATTTTTCCGCAAGGGCGCGCACCTCCGCCTGATATTTCGGCACATCCTCCGGGCGCATACACCAGACCTCCTGATCCTCGGGGCGGAAATCATTAAACCCATGCCCCGAAAAGCCAAGGCGCGTAAAGCCCTTCGCAATCGCCGCCTGCACCATCTGCTCCGCCGTTTCCTTCCCGTCGCAATAGGTGGTGTGGGTATGAAAATTCATGTTCGGAACGCTCATTTTGTCATCTTCTCCTGCTTTACCTTATGGTCAATGATGTGTCTCTTTGCCAGTTCCTTGCGGATATCCTCGAGGGAAATCCCCTGTTCCACCATCAGCACCATCACATGATACGTCAAATCCGCAATTTCATAAATCGTTTCGGCTCTGTCCTCCGCCTTTGCCGCAATGATCACCTCGGTACATTCCTCGCCGACCTTTTTCAGAATCTTATCCAGACCCTTTTCAAAGAGGTAGGTCGTATAAGAGCCTTCGGGTTTCTCCTTTTTTCTGCCTTCGAGCATTTCCATCAGTCCATCCACGGAGAAGGACTGATATGCCGGATTCAGATATACCAAATCGGAAAAGCAGGATTCTGTCCCCAGATGGCAGGCAGGGCCTTCCTTTACCACCTCAACCGTCAGCGCGTCTCTGTCGCAGTCCGCCGTAATGGAAACAATATGCTGCACATTGCCGCTTGTTTCGCCCTTGCGCCAGAGCTCCTGTCTGGAACGCGACCAGAAGCAGGTTCTGCCCTCTTTCATGCTGATGGCAAGGCTTTCCTGATTCATATATGCCACGGTCAAAACCTTTTTGCTGTAGGTATCCACCACAACGGCAGGAATCAACCCTTTTTCATCAAAACGCAATTCATCTATATTTACCACGTTTTTCTCTCCTTTCTCTTATCCGCCCTTATCTGCGGACGATGATGCCCTCTGCCGCAAGGCGTTCCTTCAATGCGGAAATCTGCACCTCGCCGAAATGGAAGATGGATGCCGCAAGTCCTGCATCAATATCGGGAATTTCCCGGAACAGTGTCACGAAATCCTCGATACAGCCTGCGCCGCCCGATGCAATCACAGGCACATTTACCAAGGCACAGACCTCCTTCAGCAGCTCCAAATCAAACCCCTGCTTCACGCCGTCCGTATCAATGCTGTTGACAACCACCTCGCCTGCGCCCATCTCGACACAGCGCGCAATCCACGGCAGAGCCTCCATGCCGGTGTTTTCTCTGCCGCCCTTAGCGAATACCATGAATTTCCCGTCCACACGCTTCACATCCACAGAAAGCACCACACACTGATTGCCGTATTTCTGCGCCGCTTCGCGAATCAGTTCGGGATTTCTGATTGCGCCGCTGTTGACGCTCACCTTATCCGCGCCGCATTTGAGCACGCGGTCAAAATCCGCAAGGGTATTGATGCCGCCGCCCACCGTCAGCGGAATGAAGATATTCTGCGCCACCTCTGTCAGAATATCGGTGAACAACGCTCTGCCCTCCGCCGATGCCGTAATGTCATAAAAAACCAGTTCATCCGCGCCGCAGTCGCTGTAATATTTTCCCAGTGCAACGGGAGAGGAAACATCCGAAAGTCCTTCAAACTTAACCCCCTTGACCACTCTGCCGTCCCTGACATCCAGACAGGGGATGATTCTTTTTGTAATCATTCGTTTCCCTCCTTCGTCAGCGCCACAGCAGCCGCAAGGTCGATGTTGCCCGTATACAGTGCCTTGCCGAGAATCGCGCCGTAAAGCTTCATCTCCGCCAGCTTTTTCACATCGTCCAACGTGGTCACGCCGCCGCTTGCAACGATATTCATCTTACATTTTTCGGAAAGTTCCCGATATAATTCCAGATTCGTGCCCGAAAGCAGACCATCCTTGGAAATATCCGTGCAGATAATCGTTTTCACGCCGATTTTCTGTAATTTTTCGCAGAAGGCAAAGCAGCTTTCCGCGGAAACCTCTGTCCAACCCTTGATGGCAACCTTCCCATCCTTCATATCCACGCCAACCGCGATTTTCTCGCCGTATTTCTGCACCATTTCTTCCAGAAAGGCAGGGTTCTGCACCGCCGCCGTCCCCAGAATGACGCGAAACACGCCTGCATCCAGATAGGTCTTGATAACCTCCTCGGAACGGATGCCGCCGCCGACCTCAACCAGAAGTCCACTTTCCGCTACAATCGTGCGGATGGTTTCCAGATTGGGGGTGCCGCCGTCCTTCGCCCCCTCCAGATCGACCACATGGAGATATTTCGCCCCTGCCGCCGCAAAGGAACGCGCCACTTCCGCAGGCTTTTCGCTGTATATCGTTTTCTGTGCATAATCGCCCTTCACCAGACGCACCGCACAGCCGTCTATCAAATCAATCGCAGGAAATAATTCCATCGAAGCTTTCCCCCTTTCTTACAATTCGCAAAATGCTTTCAGAATCTGCAAGCCGACCTCGCCGCTTTTTTCGGGATGAAACTGCGTGCCGTATACATTGCCGCGCTCCACCGCCGCCGTCAGCTCCGCGCCGTATTCCGTTCTGGCGGAAACAAAGTCATCGCAATCCACCCCTGCATAGGAATGTACGAAATAGACGCAGTCGCCCTCATTGATGTATTTGAACAGCTTGGATTTCTCCTTATCCTTCGGGAAAATCAGTCGATTCCACCCGATATGCGGCACCTTCAGACCTGCCCCAATCATGGGCGCAATGGGCTTCACACTGCCGGGAATTAACCCCAGACCATCATGTTCGCCGTATTCATAGCTTTTTTCCAGAAGCATCTGCATCCCTAAGCAAATGCCGAGCGGCGGCTTGCCGTTTGCCGCTTCTTCCAGAACCACCTGTTCCATGCCGCTTTCGCGCAGCTTCCGAACCGCATCCGCAAACGCACCCACGCCGGGCAGGATGATACGGTCAGCCGCCTTGATTTTGGCAATATCATTTGTGACCTCTGCGTCTGCCCCGATGAATTTCAGAGAGCTTTGCAGGGAAAACAGATTTCCCACGCCGTAATCAATAATCGCAATCATCAAAGCACCCCCTTTGTGGATGGAATTTCATCCGCGTAGTCTTTCTGTAT
>JBNMGO010000041.1:0-8144 GCA_050872285.1 Anaerotignum sp. | reverse complement strand
CATCTGTACCGATGATGGTTACGCCGCGCTTCATCAGAGGCTCTGCCAGATTGATGGCAGTCTGCCCGCCGAGGGAGGCAATGACACCCAGAGGCTGTTCCAGTTCCACCACGTTCATAACATCCTCAACTGTCAGAGGTTCAAAGTACAGCTTATCGCTTGTGGTGTAGTCTGTGGAAACGGTTTCGGGGTTGTTGTTGATGATGATGGATTCGTAGCCGAATTTCTTGATGGTGGTTACGGCGTGTACGGTGGAGTAGTCAAATTCGACACCCTGCCCGATACGGATGGGGCCGGAGCCAAGTACGATAATCTTCTTCTTATCGCTGATGCGGGAATCGTTTTCCTTCTCGTAGGTGGAGTAGAAGTAGGGGATATAGCCGCCGCAGCCGCTTGTTTCAATCATTTTATAAACAGGGAACAGCTGCATTTCTTTTCTGAGGTTATAAACCGCAACCTCATCCTGTTTCCACAGCTTTGCGATATACTGATCGGAGAAGCCCATCTTCTTTGCGGTTGTCAGAATTTCTTTGTTGCCGACATTTTCCGCAATCGTGGTTTCATAATCAACAATCTTCTTGAAGGATTCCAGGAAATATTCCGTAATCTTGGTTGCTTCAAAGATTTCATGCAGAGAAACGCCGTTGCGAATCAGCTGTGCGATTGCATAAATGCGGTCATCGGGGCTTGTGGTGATATATGCCAGCATATCCTCATTGGACATATTGTCGAACTTGGGCATATACAGATGGGAAACGCCGATTTCCAGAGAACGGATGGATTTCAGCAGACATTCCTCCAAGGTGCGCCCGATACCCATAACCTCGCCGGTTGCCTTCATCTGTGTGGAAAGGGTATTTGCGGCGGTTGCGAATTTATCGAAGGGGAAACGGGGCATTTTCGCTACGATATAATCCAGTGCAGGTTCGTAGTTTGCTGTGGTTTCGCCCAGTTTGATTTCATCCAGTGTCATGCCGACTGCGATTTTTGCGGTGACTCTTGCGATGGGGTAGCCGCTTGCCTTGGAAGCCAGTGCGGAGGAACGGGATACACGGGGGTTTACCTCGATTAAGTAATATTCGGAGGAATCGGGATTCAGTGCAAACTGTACGTTGCAGCCGCCTTCGATTTTCAGCTCCTTGATGATTTTCAGTGCGGAATCACGCAGCATGGTGAAATCATGGTCATTCAGTGTGAGGATGGGTGCAACTACGATGGAGTCGCCTGTATGCACGCCAACGGGGTCAATGTTTTCCATACCGCAGATAGTGATAGCATGGTCTATGCCGTCACGCATAACCTCAAATTCGATTTCCTTGTAGCCCTTTACGCTCTTTTCTACCAGAACCTGATGTACGGGGGAAAGCTTCAGCGCGTGCTTCATGATTTCGACTAATTCTGCTTCGTCATTGGCAAAGCCGCCGCCTGTGCCGCCCAGTGTGAAGGCAGGACGCAGCACAACGGGATAGCCGATTTCATTTGCGGCTGCGATGGCTTCTTCTACGGAATAAGTAATCTGAGAGGGGATAACGGGTTCACCGATGGACTGGCACATTTCCTTGAACAGCTCACGGTCTTCTGCGCGTTCAATGCTGTCGATAGGAGTCCCCAGAAGCTCAACCTGACACTCCTTCAGGATGCCTTTTCTTTCCAGCTGCATTGCCAGATTCAGACCTGTCTGTCCGCCGATACCGGGAACAATGGCATCGGGTCTTTCATAACGCAGGATTTTTGCAACATATTCCAGTGTCAGGGGTTCCATATAAACCTTATCTGCAATGGTGGTATCTGTCATGATGGTTGCGGGGTTAGAATTGACTAATACAACCTCAAAGCCTTCTTCCTTCAAAGCCAGACACGCCTGTGTGCCTGCATAGTCAAACTCTGCCGCCTGACCGATGACAATGGGGCCGGAGCCGATAATCAGAATTTTCTTTAAGTCTGTTCTCTTTGGCATAATGTTTTGTTCCTCCTCATGTTCTTTTTACCTATTATATAGCAGTTTTATAGCAGTTTCTATCTGTTTTCTATTTTACAGTGTTTCATCCTTCCATGCAATGCTGCCGTTATACATTGTCAGCTTGCAGGCACCGAAAACCTTTTCCCCTGCGAAGGGCGTTGCTCTGCCCATGGTAAGGAAGGTTTCGGGGTTGATGGTGTATTCTTTATCCAAATCATAAACCGTCAGGCTGGCAGGCTGTCCCTCTTCCAGAGGTGTGCCGACGCAGAAACGGTTTCTGGGGTTGGTGTGCATCAGTTCCAGAAGCTTTTCCACAGAAAGCACACCCGTTTTTACCAGCTTTGTATACAGAATGGGGAAGGCAGTCTCTAGACCGACCACACCCATCAGGCTCTTTTCCAGACCTTTGCTCTTTTCCTCTGCGGAATGGGGCGCATGGTCTGTCGCAATCATATCAATCGTGCCATCCAGAACACCTGCGATGAGTGCCTGTCTGTCTTCCTCGCTGCGGATGGGGGGATTCATTTTAAAGCGTCCGTCCTCCTGCAGCATGGAATCGTTCATCGTCAGATAATGCGGTGCGGTTTCGCAGGTCACATCCAGACCTTCTGCCTTTGCCTTGCGGATGAGTGCCACGCTTTCCTTTGTGGAAATATGGCAGACATGATATTTCACACCGGTTTCCTTCACCAGCTGCAAATCGCGTGCAATCTGCTTCCATTCGCTTTCGGAGCAGATGCCTCTGTGTCCGTGTGCCTTTGCGTAGTCGCCCTTATGGATATAGCCGCCTTCAAGCAGGGAATTATCCTCGCAGTGCGCGGCAACAATTTTGTTGTAAGTGCTGATTTTTTTCATTGCTTCACGCATGATTTCATCATTTTGCACACCACGCCCGTCATCGGAAAAGGCGCAGACATCGTTGACGATTTCATCATACGCCGCGAGCTTCTCACCTTTTTCGCCGACCGTAATCGTGCCATAGGGGACAACCTGTATGCAGGCGGTTTCGCGGATTGCCTTCAGCTGTACCTCCAGATTTTCTTTGCAATCGGGGACGGGGTTCAGGTTCGGCATGGCGCAGACCGCCGTATAGCCGCCGTGTGCCGCCGCAAGGCTGCCGCTTTTGATGGTCTCTTTATAAAAAAAGCCCGGCTCTCTCAGATGTACATGAACATCAATAAAACCGGGAAAAACAAAGCAGCCGTTTAAATCATAAACGGAACAATCTGCCTGAGGTGTGCGGTTGGAAATTTCGTGAATCATACCGTTGGCGATAAATACGTTGGATTTCATGAATCTGCCATGAACAAATACAGTTGCATTCGCTAGAATATAGTCCACTGTCTTCTCTCCTTTCGTCGCTAACTTGGTTCCAAAACTTATTTTTATCTAAATCTTCAATACTATATCACAAAGGAATAGGGGTGTCAAGATATAGTTTTTTCGGAATTTTCTGTCACAAGAGAAAGTGTTTTGGGAATTTGTTGACACTGCAATTTCGTTGTGTTAGACTAAATTTGTAAATTTATGCGGTTTTTTGCAACTGACGGAACAGGGTGGGCAACCACAGGGGAGCAAGGAACCTGAGAAAGCTAAGCAGTGCAGAACTGCTTTTTGTCGACCGTCTGGGCAGTCTGTTTCTGTAATACGGAAAGTAGTGCGGAATCGGACTGCCTTTTTCTGTTTGTTCCGCAGGGAAAAAGACAAGATGTTTTAGATTTTTTGAGGAGGTAACCCATGAAGAAAATTGGTATCGTTATGGGCAGTGACAGCGATCTGCCTGTAGTGGAAAAAGCGATGGCAACTCTGGAAAAATTCGGTGTTCCCTTTGAGGCACACGTTTATTCTGCACACAGAACGCCTGTGGAAGCAAGCGAGTTTGCAAAGGGCGCAAGGGCAAACGGCTTTGGTGCCATCATTGCGGCAGCGGGCAAGGCGGCACATCTGGCAGGTGCCATGGCGGCAAATACAACCCTTCCCGTCATCGGTATCCCCATCAAATCCTCTACCCTGGATGGATTGGATGCCCTGCTTTCCACCGTGCAGATGCCCGGGGGACTTCCTGTAGCAACCGTAGCGATTGACGGTGCGGAAAATGCAGCGCTTCTGGCAATCCAGATTCTGGCTGTGGAGGATGCGGTTCTGGCAGAAAAGCTGGACAACGCAAGAAAAGAAGCAGCAGAAAAGGTTCTGGCAAAGAACAAGGCGCTGGAAGAAAAATACGCAAAATAATTCATTTCATATAAAAAAGCAAAAGGACAAAGCGAGAGGAGAAAAAGAATGAAAAGCCATAGTGAGAGCTATAAAGCAGCAGGTGTAGATATTACAGCAGGATACAAAGCGGTTGAATTGATGAAGGAGCATATCGCAAAGACCATGTCCGCAGGGGTTATGGGCGATATCGGCGGCTTCGGCGGTCTGTTTGAGCTGGATATGACAGGCATTACAAAACCCGTTCTGGTCAGCGGTACAGACGGCGTTGGCACAAAGCTGAAGCTGGCATTTCTGATGGATAAGCATGATACCGTTGGTATCGACTGCGTGGCTATGTGCGTGAACGATATCATCTGCGTTGGTGCAAAGCCTCTGTTCTTCTTAGACTATATTGCAGTGGGCAAGAACTTCCCCGAAAAGGTTGCTTCTATCGTAAGCGGCGTGGCAGAGGGCTGTGTGCAGTCCGGCGCGGCACTGATTGGCGGCGAAACAGCAGAAATGCCCGGCTTCTATCCCGAGGATGAATACGATCTGGCAGGCTTCTCCGTAGGCGTGGTCGATAAGGATAAAATTCTGAATAACAAGACAATCAAGGAAGGCGATGTCATTCTGGCTCTGCCCTCCAGCGGTGTACATTCCAACGGCTTCTCTCTGGTGCGTCGTGTGCTGGATGTAGAGCATGCGGATATCAAAACACCTCTGGAAAGACTGGGCGGCAAATCCATCGGCGAAGCACTGCTTGCTCCCACAAAGATTTATGTAAAGCCTATGCTGGCTCTGTTTGAAGAAGTAACCGTAAAGGCGGTTTCCCATATCACAGGCGGCGGCTTCTATGAAAATATCCCCAGATCCATTCCCAAAGGCTTTGGTGCGAAAATCAATAAGGCAAGCCTGAAAACACCCCCCATTTTTGAACTGATTATGGAAAAGGGCAACATCCCCGAAAGAGATATGTACAACACCTTCAACATGGGCGTTGGCATGAGCGTGGTTGTTGCAAAAGAGGATGCCGAAAAAGCACTGGAAATCCTGAAGGCAAACGGCGAGGATGCGTATATCATGGGCGAAATCATTGCCTCCGAGGAAGGTGTTGTCATTGTCTAAGACAAAAATTGCCGTATTCGTTTCCGGCGGCGGCACAAATTTACAGGCATTGATTGACGCGGCAAAAAGAGGGGAAATCCCCAGCGGCGAAATCGCACTGGTGCTTGCAAGCAATGATAAGGCATACGCGCTGACAAGAGCGGCAGAAAACAATATCCCTTCTGTTGTAGTGAAGCGGAAGGATTATGAAACACAGCTTGCGTATGAGGAAGCTGTGAAGGCAATTCTGGCAGAAAACGGCATTGATATGATTGTTCTGGCAGGCTTTATGTCTATCCTCAGCGAAAACTTCACCTCTGCATACCCCAAGCGTATCGTCAATGTGCATCCCTCTCTGATTCCTTCCTTCTGCGGCAAGGGCTTCTATGGGTTGCATGTGCATGAAGCGGCACTGGCGTATGGCGTAAAGGTGACGGGTGCAACGGTGCATTATGTGAATGAAATCCCCGATGGCGGCGAAATCATTTTGCAGAAGGCAGTGGAAATCGAAGAAGGAGATACCCCCGAGGTACTGCAAAGAAGAGTCATGGAACAGGCAGAATGGATTCTTCTGCCTAAGGCAGTGGAAATGGTGGCAGCGAGACTGCAGAAAGGACTGTAAAAAAGCATGAATGTATATAAAAAGGATACCATGAAGGATCTGGTAAAGGATAACAGCTATGTGGGCCGTGGCATTGTCATCGGCAAAACAGAGGACGGCACAAAGGCAGCCGTAGCTTATTTCATCATGGGACGCAGCGATAACAGCCGCAACCGTATCTTCAGGGAAGAAGGCGAGGATGTTATGATTTACCCCTTCGATGAATCCAAGGTGGAGGATCCCTCTCTGATTATCTATGCACCCATCCGTAAGCTGGATGGCAAGCTGATTGTGACAAACGGCGACCGGACAGATACGATTCGTGATTTTGTTGTCGCAGGGAAATCCTTCGAGGATGCATTGGAAACCAGAGAATTTGAACCCGATGCACCTAACTGGACACCCAGAATCAGCGGTATGCTGACCTTTGCGGAAAACGATTTTACATATAAAATGAGCATTTTAAAGAGTGCGGATGAAGCAGGGACAGCCTGCAACAGATTCACCTATTCCTACAAGGCAATCGCAGGCGTAGGGCATTTCCTGCACACCTATATGGGGGACGGCAACCCTCTGCCTACCTTCACAGGCGAGCCTGAACGCGCAAGCATCCCCAATGATATTGATGCCTGGACAAAGGAAATCTGGGAAAATCTGAATGAACAGAATAAAATTTCCATTTATGTACGCTTCACAGACCTGAAAACAGGTGCGGTTGAAAATAGAATGATTAACAAAAACGCGTAAGCATTGTTGCAGAACAGGGAAGAAAGGAGTTTTTTGGCAAATGAAAGAATTTGAATTGAAATACGGCTGCAATCCAAACCAGAAGCCTGCAAAAATCTTTATGGAGGACGGCAGCGACCTGCCCATCGAAATCCTCTGCGGCAGACCCGGCTACATCAACTTTCTGGACGCATTCAACAGCTGGCAGCTGGTAAAGGAAATCAAAGAGGCATTGGGCATGCCTGCGGCAACCTCCTCTAAGCACGTCAGCCCCACTTCTGCGGCAGTCGGCACACCGATGAGCGATGCGCTGAAAAAAGCCTGCTTCGTGGATGATATCGAAGGTCTGGATGATTCCCCTCTGGCATTGGCTTACGCAAGAGCAAGAGGGACAGACAGAATGTCCTCCTTCGGGGACTGGATTGCGCTGAGCGATGTCTGCGATGTGACAACAGCAAAGCTGATTAAAAGAGAAGTTTCCGATGGTATCATTGCACCCGGCTATACGGACGAAGCACTGGAAATTCTGAAAACAAAGAAAAAAGGCAACTACAATATCGTAAAAATCGACCCTGCTTATGTACCTGCGGTGCAGGAAAAGAAACAGGTTTTCGGCATTACCTTTGAGCAGGGCAGAAATAACTTCGCCATCAATAAGGCTCTTCTGGAAAATGTGGTAACGGAAAATAAAAACCTGCCCGAAGAAGCAAAACGCGATCTGATTATCGCACTGATTACACTGAAATATACACAGTCCAACTCCGTTTGCTTCGCAAAGGATGGGCAGGCAATCGGTGTTGGTGCAGGGCAGCAGTCCAGAATCCACTGCACCAGACTGGCAGGCAACAAAGCCGATATCTGGCACCTGAGACAGCATGAAAAGGTACTCAACCTGCCTTTCCTGCCTACCGTAGGCCGCCCCGACAGAGATAATACCATTGATATCTATATTTCCGATGATTATGAGGACGTTCTGGCAGATGGCACATGGCAGACACTGTTCTCCGAAAAGCCCGAACCTCTGACAAAGGAAGAAAAGAAAGCATATCTTTCCTCCATCAAGGGTGTTGCGCTTGGCTCTGATGCCTTCTTCCCCTTCGGTGATAATATTGAACGCGCGGCAAAGAGCGGCGTAAGCTATATTGCAGAACCCGGCGGCTCCATTCGTGACGATAATGTCATTGAAGCCTGCAACAGATTCGGCATGGCAATGGCATTTACAGGCATGAGATTGTTCCATCACTAATTGAAAAGATTAGAAAAGACGAGAAAAGATTGGAAAGGAGCTTGCGGAAAATGAAAATTATGGTAGTTGGCGGCGGCGGCAGAGAGCACGCCATCATTAAGAAAATCAAAGAAAATCCACAGGTAACGGAGCTTTACGCACTGCCCGGCAACGGCGGCATTGCCAAGGATGCGACCTGCGTAGATATTGCTGCGAAGGATGTGGAAGGCGTGGTTGCCTTCGCAAAGGAAAAGGACATTGATTTTGCAGTGGTTGCACCCGATGATCCTCTGGTTCTGGGCATGGTGGATGCGCTGAACGCAATCGGTATCCCT
>JBNMGO010000071.1:0-6491 GCA_050872285.1 Anaerotignum sp. | reverse complement strand
CATCCAATCAGAAGGTTCTTATTTTTATTCCTGTTTCTGCTCCTGCGGCAAAAGCTTTTTCGTCAGATATTGTTTTCCCATCAGGTCGTCATACGTCAAAAGCTCATGCAGCTTGATGTATCTGTTTCTCGTTTCCTCATCGCAGCCCTCAGAATAAAGATTGTAATACGGGCTGATGACGGGGCAGGTTTCATATAAATCCAGCAGGAAATTGCTTCGCAGGGTTTCCGGCGCGCCGATGTAATCATACATCAGTGCGGTCAAGAGATACGGCGAAACGGGTGTGCCGTCCGCACGGTATTCATGCCCCGTATCATAATTGCTGAATACAACATAGGGCGTGGAGAACATCTGATATTTCTCCTCCTCTGTCCAGTTTGCGGCAGTGGTGGAGGTGATTGTGCCTGTGGAGGCATATACGCCGAAATCGTTCCCCAATGTCGGCAGATGGTCGCCGTACCAGAGCACAACGGTCGGTTTTTCTCTGTTCATCACATATTCATACAATCTGCCAAGCTGTGCATCCGAATCGGAAACGCCTTTGCAGTAGTTGTGCAGCAGATTGCTTTCCTCCTCAGAAAGTGCATCGGAAGTAAAATCAATATCCCATTCGGAGGGGTCAAATTTATCCAGATACAACCCATGGTTTTCCATGGTGATGCCCTGAATGAAAACGCCTTTTTCATGCGGCTGCTCCAGCTGATACATGATTTCTTCCACAAGGCTTTCATCCGTCAGGAAGGGACCGCTGTTGAAGTGCTGCTCCGCATGCAGGTCATATTCCCCGAGCATTTCATCAAAGCCAAGCAGGGGATAAGCACGGTCGCGTTCATAAAACTCCTTCTGATAGGTATGAATTCCGATGGTGTCATAGCCCTGATTTTTGAATTCCCGTGCATAGGAATAAATATTGTTGAACACATATTGCTGATACGGCACATTGCCCGAGGGCAGCATGCTTGTGGTCATGCCTGTCAGAATTTCAAATTCGGGGCGTACCGTACCGCCGCCAAAGGTGCAGGAGACCATGTTACCGCCGTGGTTTTCCGCAAGAATCCGGCGGTAATTGGGAATCGGGTCTTCCGCAAAGCTGACGTTTTTCAACGTAGTTGGATCCCAGAAGGATTCCGAAAGAATCACAATCACATCGGGGTTCTGAAAATCCGCGCCGCTTGCTTCGTCTGGCTGATATTGTGCAAATGCCTTTTCGAGGTATCCCTCGTTATAATTATCCGGGTCGCCCATATTTAGGGAAGAAAGATTCAGCACGAAGGCGGTCAGAAAGCCGTTTTCGGTGTAGTTTTTCGTCTGGTCGGTCGGTGCCTTCGCGGAAAGCCCCAGCAGGCTGTAATAGTCCCGTACAGTGCCGTTCATGGTGCAGAGATACAGACACCCAAGCAGAATCGGTGCACCAATTACGCGCTTTTTCCATGCAATCGGGAGCGTGGGACGCAGAATCGCGAGCACTATCAGATATACCACTGTACCGCCCCAGAGACACCACAGCGGTGTGGGAATCTGCAAAGCAGAAAGGAACGTGGTGAAGCTGTCCGCATTTTTCGCCAGAAGCATGTCCCATGGGAGAAAATGCTCCTTCAAAATTTCCGTTTTCAGAAAATCGACCGTCGGCATAATCGTAAATACTAAGCCCGTCAATAGTGCCGCAAGCGGCACGCGCTTCCAGAGACAGACCATCGCCCCGAAGAACAGATAAATCAGAAGCATTCCTAACAGGAACGCCCCGTAGTTTTCCGTCAAAAGCGTGCGTAGCAGCACCGCCGCGCCGTCCTCCCCCGAAAGAAAGGAAATGGCGTTGCCGCTCAGGCTCAGCCAGAAGGGAAACAGCAGCACCAGCAGCCACATGAGAAAGGCGGCAGGCTTATGTCCCTGTATATAGGTATCTATTTTTGTACGAATTTCTCGTAATTTTTTCATTTTTCCAAAACCTCTTTTGTGTATATTGCTTGAATTTCCAAATGGATATTTTAACACGATTTTTGCGCATTTTCAAGAAATTGAATTGTGAAATTTGTGAAATAAGCGAAATCCTGATTTCGACTTAGGGTGTCGACACCCCAGAATAAAATTCCGCCTGTTCGCTTGACAGGGGCTGTTTCGTCCTGTAAAGTTAGAAATAGTGCCGTTACTGTGCATTTATTTGCATACAGATTTCGGCAGAGAACGTGAGGTGTCACCATGAAAAAGCAAGATTCCAATTATAATAATGAAAGCATCACTTCCCTGAAGGGGGCGGAACGTGTCCGCCTGCGCCCGGGGGTTATCTTCGGCTCGGATGGTCTGGATGGGTGTGAGCATGCCTTTTTTGAAATCCTTTCCAACTCCATCGATGAAGCCAGAGAGGGCTATGGCAAAAAAATCGAGATTACCCGTTTTCAGGATAACTCCATTCTCGTGCGCGACCATGGCAGGGGGATTCCTGTGGATTATAACCCCAAGGAGGATTGCTTCAACTGGGAGCTGGTGTTCTGTGAGCTGTATGCAGGCGGCAAATATCAGAACAACACAGGCGAAAACTACGAATTCAGCCTGGGTCTGAATGGTCTGGGCACCTGTGCCACGCAGTATGCCTCCGAATTTATGGATGCAGTGATTTATCGCGACGGCATGTGCTATCAGCTGCATTTTGAAAAGGGCGAAAATATCGGCGGTCTGATGAAGGAAGCGGCGGAAAAGCACCCCACAGGCACACAGATTACCTGGCGGCCCGACAGGGATGTTTTTACCGAAATTCATATTCCCCTTTCCTATTTTCAGGATGTGCTGAAAAAGCAGGCGGTTGTCAATGCAGGTCTGCTGTTTGAATTATATGATGAGGAAAGCGGCGAAACCTTCCAGTATTGCTATGAAAACGGGATTCGCGATTACCTTGCGGAGCTGAACGGCGAAAAGGGACTGACCGCCGTCCATTATCTCCAGACCGAAACCAAGGGGCGCGACAGAGAGGATAAGCCCGAATACCGCCTGAAATTTGAAGCAGCGTTCTGCTTTAATAACCATGTGAATGTACTGGAATATTACCATAATTCCAGCTTTCTGGAATACGGCGGCTCCCCCGATAAGGCGGTGCGAAACGCCTTTGTCTTCGCGATTGATAAATATCTGAAAAGCAATAATCTTTATAAAAAGGATGAAAAGAAAATTACCTTTGCGGATGTGGAGGATAGTCTGATTCTGGTCATCAATTCCTTCTCCACCGTAACAAGCTACGAAAACCAGACGAAAAAATCCATCACCAATAAATTCATACAGGAAGCCATGACGGAGTTTTTCCGCCAACAGCTGGAAATTTATTTCATTGAAAATAAGATGGATGCCGATAAGATTGCGGCACAGGTGCTTGCGAATAAGCGCAGTCGCGAAACCGCGGAAAATACCCGTGTGAATATCCGCAAAAAGCTGACAGGCAGTCTGGATATGAATAACCGCGTGGAAAAATTCGTCAACTGCCGCACAAGAGATGTTTCCCGCAGGGAAATCTATATCGTGGAGGGTGATTCCGCACTCGGCTCCTGTAAGCAGGGCAGGGATGCGGAATTTCAGGCAATCATGCCCATCCGCGGCAAGATTCTCAACTGCCTGAAGGCGGATTATAATAAGATTTTCAATAACGATATCATCATTGATTTGCTGAAGGTGCTTGGTTGTGGCGTTGAGGTGAAATCCAAGCATGATAAGGGGCTGAATTCCTTTGATTTGGCACAGCTGAGATGGAGCAAGGTTATCCTCTGCACTGATGCAGATGTGGACGGCTTCCAGATACGCACCCTGCTTCTGACAATGCTCTACCGCCTTGTGCCGACTTTGATTTACGAAAAAAAGGTCTATATTGCGGAATCGCCGTTGTATGAAATCCGCCACGGCAAGGATAAATATTTCGCCTATACCGACAGCGAAAAGGCAAAAATTACCGCCAAGCTGAAAGGCAAGGTGAAAATCAAGCGTTCCAAGGGGCTGGGCGAAAATGCCGCAGATATGATGTGGGAAACCACCATGAACCCCGAAACACGCAGACTGATTCTTGTTACGCCCGATGAAGCGGAGCGGACGCAGGCAATCTTTGAACTCCTGCTTGGGGAAAATCTCTCCGGCAGAAAGGAACACATTGCTGAGGAAGGTCATAAATATCTGGATATGATTGACATCAGCTAAGAGGTGGACGTATGGCAAAGAAAAAAACAACAACGAAAAAAGAATATCATGATAATTTCATACAGGAACAGCGCATTACCGATACCCTTGAGCTGAATTATATGCCCTACGCCATGAGCGTCATTGTTTCCCGCGCCATCCCCGAGATTGACGGCTTTAAGCCCTCCCACAGAAAGCTTCTGTATACCATGTATCTGATGGGGCTTCTGAAAGGCGACAGAACGAAATCCGCCAACGTGGTGGGGCAGACCATGAAGCTGAACCCCCATGGGGACAGTGCCATTTATGAAACCATGGTGCGTCTGACGAAGGATAATGAGGCTCTGCTTGTGCCTTTTGTGGATTCCGAAGGGAATTTCGGGAAATATTATTCCCGAGAAATGGCGTACGCCGCCTCCCGTTATACGGAGGTGAAGCTGGAAAGCATCTGTCAGGAAATCTTTGCGGATATCGATAAGGATACCGTTGCGTTTATCGATAACTATGACGGGAGCATGAAGGAGCCGGCACTTCTGCCGACCACCTTCCCGAATATTCTCGCAAACCCGAACCTTGGCATTGCAGTCGGCATGGCATCCTCCATTTGCAGCTTTAACCTTGCGGAATTGTGCGAAGCAACAGCGCAGTATATCAAGGATGATACGATTGATTTGTGCGAGGTGCTTTCCGCCCCCGATTTTTCCACCGGCGGCGAATTGATTTACAGCCGTAAGGACTTGGAGCAGATTTATAAAACAGGACGCGGCAGTGTGAAGCTGCGCGCAAAATATCGTTACGATAAAAAGGATAACTGCATTGAGGTTTATGAAATTCCCTATACCACCACTATTGAGGCGATTGTAGATAAAATCATTGCATTGGTTAAGGCAGGGAAAATCAAGGATATCACCGATGTGCGCGATGAATCGGACAGAAACGGTCTGAAAATCACGATTGACCTTAAGCGCGGCACGAATGTAGAGCTTCTGATGCACAAGCTGTTCGCCATGACCCCTTTGGCAGACAGCTTTAGCTGCAACTTCAACGTGCTGATTCATGGCAAGCCCATGACGCTTGGCGTAGGTGAAGTCCTTAAGCATTGGACGGAGTTCCGCGTGGATTCCATCCGCAGACAGCTTGCGTTTGATATTCAGAAGAAATCCGAGAAATATCACCTGCTCGAAGGGCTTTCCAAAATCCTCATGGATATTGATAAAGCGATTGCCATTATCCGCAATACCGAGGAAGAAAAAATGGTTGTGCCGAATCTGATGGCAGGCTTTGGTATCGATGAGGTGCAGGCGGAATATATCGCGGAAATTAAGCTGCGTAATATCAATAAGGAATATATCCTCAAACGCATTGCGGAACTGGATGCACTGGAAAAGGAAATCAAAAGCCTGCATGAAACGCTCCGTTCTGATGCGAAGATTAAGAATATCATCTGTAAGCAGCTGCGAAACGTGGCAAAGAAATACGGCAAGCCCAGAAAAACCGAAATCATCCATGAGGATGATGTGACGGTGCTTTCAAAGGAGGACTTCATCGAGGATTACCCCGTAACCTTCTTCCTGACGAAGGAAAATTATTTCAAGAAAATCAGTCAGGCATCTCTGCGTATGGCAGGGGAGCAGAAGCTGAAGGAGGAGGATGTTCTTCTGATGGAGCAGGAGGGCGCAAACCGCATGGATTTGCTGTTCTTCTCCAACAGGCAGAATGTTTATAAGCTGAAAGCATCGGATGTGGCGGATACCAAGGCAAGTGCTTTGGGGGACTATCTGCCGAATCTTTTGCAGCTGGATGCAGGCGAAACCATTGTTTATATGACCGCAACAGCGGATTACAGCGGTCAGATGGTGTTCTTCTTTGCAAACGGCAAGGCGGCGAAGGTGCCGCTTTCTGCCTACGAAACCAAGACGAACCGCCGCAAGCTGGTCAATGCCTATTCCGCAAAGGCAGAACTGGTGCGGATGGCAAAAATCGCGGAAGAAGCGGATTTTGTGCTGATGCGGAATGCAGATAAGGCAACACTTCTGAATACAGAACTGATTCCGCTGAGTGCCACAAAGAGCGCAGGCGGCGTGCAGGTTTTCACGCTCAAGAAAAACAGCACGGTTACGGCGGTGTTTGCCAAGGCGGAATTTGCAACAGAGGAATACGAATATTATCGCACGAAAAAAATCCCCACTACGGGGCATTTTATACAGGAAAAGGATAAAACCACCAACCATCTGCCCGGGCAGCTTGCGTTGGGGGAATAAGAAAGGATGACGAGTATGAAACGGTTTATGGCAATTCTTCTTGCAGGGATGCTGAGCCTTTCCGCCGCAGTGCCTTCCTTT
>JBNMGO010000328.1:0-2185 GCA_050872285.1 Anaerotignum sp. | reverse complement strand
TAACTTCGGGATTCTGGCAGTGCTGAAATATTCCGGCTTTGTGACGGAAAACCTGAACCTGCTGTTTGCAAAAATCGGCGTCGGGACGGAGCTGCCTGTGTTTCGGTTTCTTCTGCCTCTGGGCATTTCCTTCTATACCTTTCAATCCATGGGGTATCTGATTGACGTTTACAGGGAAAAGCAGGAGCCGGAGCGGAATTTCTGCAAGCTGGCACTGTTTATTTCCTTCTTCCCCCAGATTGTGCAGGGGCCCATTTCCCGTTTCGGGAATCTGGCGGAGCAGCTGTTCCGTGCAAATGAATTTTCCTATACGCGCATCAAGTTTGGCGTGCAGCTGATGCTCTGGGGCGCGTTCAAGAAAATGGTCATCGCGGACAGAGCGGCAGTTCTGGTGGATAATGCGTTTGGTTTCCCCGAAACCTTCGGCGGCACCTATGTTGCGGTGGCGGCATTGGCGTATGCCATCCAGATTTACGGGGATTTCTCCGGCGGGATTGATATTGCGACAGGCGCGGCGCAGATTTTCGGCGTTACCTTGGATAAAAACTTTGAACGTCCCTATCTGGCAACCTCGATTCCCGATTATTGGCGCAGATGGCACATGACACTCGGCGCATGGTTTCGGGATTATGTGTTCTATCCCCTGTCCCTGTCGAAATTCTTTTCCCGCCTGGGGAAGAAATGCAGAGGGATTTTCGGGAATTATATCGGTAAGCTGATTCCCGTGCTGATTCCGCAGTTTATCATCTTCTTCCTCATCGGTATCTGGCATGGGGCGGAATGGAAATATATCGCCTTCGGCTGCTATAACGGTACGCTGATTGTGCTTGGCATCCTCTTTGAACAGCCTTTGCAGAAGCTGGTGAAGAAGCTGACGATTCGCACAGACTGCATCAGCTGGCGGATTTTTCAGGTGCTCCGCACGCTGATTCTGGTTGCGGTCGGCAAGATTATCACCCGTGCGCCCGGGGTTTCCGCGGCGAAATATATGATTACCTCTATGGTGAAAAACTGGAATACGGATGTTCTCCTCGAAGGCGGTTTGCTGACGATGGGACTGGATATCAAGGATTTGTGGGTGCTGCTGCTGTCCTGTCTGGTGCTGCTTGCTGTCAGCCTGATGCAGGAAAGCGGCGTGCAGGTGAGAGAAGCTCTCGCGAAGCAGAATCTCTATTTCCGTTGGGTGATTTATCTGGGTGCCTTGTTCTCCCTGATTCTTTTTGGCGTGTATGGTCTGAACTATAACGCCGCTGACTTTATTTACAGGGGGTTCTGAGTATGAATAAGAAAGAGTGTTTGAAAATTATGGTAAGATGTGTTGCATTTGTGGTGGTTTTCTCCATGCTCTTTGGCAATGCGACGGATTTGCTGATGCGGCATGATGATGAATCCAACGAAATCCATGCCTTTTACAGCGAACCCGAGGATACGATAGATGTGCTGTATGTCGGGAGCAGTCCGCTTTTGCGTGGGGTATCGCCCATGGTGATGTGGCAGGAGCACGGCTTTACAGGCTATGTCCGAGCGTCGGCATTGCAGGCGCCCTCTGTCAGCTATGGACTTCTGGCGGAGTCCTTGCAATATCAGAATCCCGAATTGGTGGTGCTCCTCTGCGATAATATCTTTTCGGATTACGATTACGCGGAGCGCGAAGGGGATTTGCGCCGCGGTCTGGACGGCATGAAGCTGTCGAAATATAAGCTGGATATCATCAAAGAGGTGACAGCTGCGGACGAATCGCAGTCCATGCTGTCCTATGCGTTTCCGCTGATGCGCTACCATGACCGTTGGAAGGAAATCGACCTGGCAGAGGATAAGCCCGAGCCTTTATTGGAACATTCCTTCAAAAAGGGGAATGTCTACCTCAGGGAGATTGAACCGCAGACCTATCCCGAAAACTTCATGGAGCCGACAGGGGAAACCGCATCCTTTGACGAGAGCGCAAAGGGTTATATTGAAAAATCCATTGCGCTTTGCAGGGAAAAGAATATCCCCGTTCTGCTGCTGCATCTGCCGAAAATGAGTTGGACGTATGCACAGAGCGAAGCACTGGAAGGCTTTGCCGAAACGCAGGGCGTGACCTATCTGGATTTGGACAGAGCGGAATACAGAGAACAGCTTGGGTTAGATCCGCAGGTCGATTATTATGACCAGGGGCACATGAACCTGACGGGGACGATCAAGC
>JBNMGO010000196.1:0-3562 GCA_050872285.1 Anaerotignum sp. | reverse complement strand
GTGTTTCCAGAGGCTGCATGACAAGTGCTTTTTCCTTTGCAGGGCAGGCTGTTACGCAGACACCGCAGCCCTGACAATCCAGAGGGTCAACCTGCATGCGGAATTTGTACTGCTTGATGCCGCCTGCACCGTTTGCGTTCAGTACAGCGTAGGATTCAGGTGCCTTTGCTGTTTCTTCTTCTGTCAGCAGGAAAGGACGGATTGCTGCGTGAGGGCAAACGTAGGAGCACTGGTTACACTGGATACATTTTGCTGCATCCCATGCGGGAACGTCAATCGCAACACCGCGTTTTTCAAATGCGGAGGTGCCAAGAGGAACGGTGCCGTCCTCTCTGCCTGCGAATACGGATACAGGCAGCAGGTCACCCTTCAGTGCGTTCATGGGAACCATCAGCTTTTCTACATATTCGGGCAGAACCTTCTTGATTGCTTCCTTATCAACGTCCTTTGCATCCTTCCAGCTTTCGGGAACGTCAATCTTTGTCAGACCGGAAAGCCCTGCATCAACAGCGGCATAGTTCATGTTGACAACCTTTTCGCCCTTCTTGCCGTAGGATTTTACGATAGCCGCCTTCATGTATGTAACTGCGTCATCAACGGGGATGATGTTTGCCAGCTTGAAGAATGCGGACTGCAAAATTGCGTTTGTCTTGTTGCCCAGACCGATTTCCTTACCAATCTTAACTGCGTCGATGGTGTAGAAGTGGATGCCGTTGTTTGCGATGGTTCTCTTTACCTCCGCAGACAGGTGGTGATCCAGCTCTTCGGGTGCCCATGTGCAGTTCAAGAGGAAGGTACCGCCGGGTTTGATTTCGGAGACGATATCATATTTTTCCATGTAGCTCTGGTTGTGGCAGGCTACGAAGTTTGCGTTCTTTGTTACCAGATAGCTGGAACGGATGGGCTTGTCGCCGAAACGCAGGTGAGAACGTGTGATACCGCCGGATTTCTTTGTGTCATATTCAAAGTAAGCCTGTGCGTATTTATCGGTATGGTCGCCGATGATTTTGATGGAGTTCTTGTTTGCACCAACGGTACCGTCGGAACCAAGACCCCAGAATTTGCAGGATACTGTGCTTGCGTCAGCCAGGTCGGGTTCTGCGCCAACCTCGATGGAGCTGTTGGAAACGTCATCAATGATACCAACTGTGAAGTGGTTTTTCTGTGCGCCCTTCATGTTGTCGAATACTGCGATGATCTGTGCAGGAGTCACATCCTTGGAGGACAGACCGTATCTGCCTGCCAGAACCTTTGTGGTTCTGCCTGTTTCAATCAGTGCGGAACAAACATCGCCGTAAAGAGGTTCGCCCAGTGCGCCGGGTTCTTTTGTTCTGTCCAGAACGGTCAGCACCTTTGTTGTTTCGGGCAGAGCCGCTGCGAAGTGTGTCAGGGAGAAGGGTCTGTACAGGTGAACCTGCAGGAAACCAACCTTTTCGCCCTTTGCTGTCAGGCTTTCCACAACCTCCTGTGCCACGCCTGTCACAGAACCCATTGCTACGATAACGTGCTCTGCATCAGCTGCACCGAAGTAGTTGAACAGCTTGTAATTTCTGCCTGTGATTTTGTTGATTTCGTTCATGTATTCTTCTACGATTTCAGGCAGTCTGGTGTAGAAGGGGGTGCATGCTTCTCTGTTCTGGAAGAATACGTCGGGGTTCTGTACGGTGGAACGCTGAACGGGATGTTCGGGGTTCAGTGCGTTCTTTCTGAATTTTTTCAGTGCATCCTGATCCACCAGCTTAGCCAGATCCTCGTAATCCATTACTTCGATTTTCTGCAGCTCATGAGAGGTACGGAAGCCATCGAAGAAGTGGATGAAGGGAACGCTGCCCTTGATTGCGGAAAGGTGTGCCACACCTGCCAGGTCCATAACCTCCTGTACGGATGCGGAAGAAAGCATCGCGCAGCCAATCTGGCGGCAGGACATAACGTCGGAATGATCGCCGAAGATGGAGAAGGCATGTGTACCAACGGTTCTGGATGCAACATGGAATACGCCGGGTTTCAGCTGACCTGCGATTCTGTACATCGGGGGAATCATCAGCAGAAGGCCCTGAGATGCTGTGTATGTGGTAGCCAGTGTGCCTGCTTCCAGAGCGCCGTGCATTGCGCCTGCAGCGCCTGCCTCGGATTCCAGCTCCAGCAGACGAACAGTCTGACCGAAGATATTCTTTTTGCCGTTTGCAGCCCAGCTGTCTACGTGCTCCGCCATAGGGGAGGAGGGAGTGATGGGGTAAATCGTAGCTACTTCTGTGAAGGCATAGGAAACGTATGCCGCAGCTTCGTTACCATCCATGGTTTTCATCATTTTTGTGTTCATGGTGTGGACTCCTTTCATATAAATAGTAGGGATAGAAATATTGATGCAAGATGATGTATTGTTTTCCCACTCAGAAGGGGAATTGCTATCTTTTGTATAATTTTATGTTAGATTATTGAAATTTTATTGTCAATAATGTACGAGAAAAAGTACGTGTATTTTGTGTACAAAATAAGATACTTGGCAAAATTGCATTAAGAAAAGTACAATACACTGTAATTTTTTGTAATTACATGGAATTTTAAGGAAAAATAGTGTAGTTTTATCTGACAAATTGGGCAAAAAGCATATCGGAAAAGGGGGAATAGAAAATGGAAGCGGCAAGGGTAAGATTTCTGGAAGAGGGGGAGGAACCTGTCCTTCCCAAGTGGACAAAGCTGCTGCCGAGGGCGTGGCGGCAGAAAAAATTAGTGGACACCTACCCGTACACACTGACACGAGTGGACGGGGTACTGACAGGCATTTTGCAGGCAGAGCGGACAGCCGTACTGACAGCAGATTGGAGAAGGGGTGCGTCACGCCTTCTGGCTACTCTGGAAGATGCAGGTGCCGCCATCGTCATACCGCCTGCCGAGGGGGAGTTTCCCAGAGAACGGCTCCCCTTTGCCGAGGGGCGCAGGCTGGCACAGCTGTTTGCCTTCGCAGGCGCGGCAGAGGCTCTGCGCCGACAGGGCAAAAACCCCGAAGAATCGGCATTTCTTCTGGCAGGGGGCGAGCCGCATATCTGGGGAAGGGTGCTTTCCTCCATGGGAAATGAGGTGAACCGCCTTGCCATTTTCACGCAGGAGCCGGAAACGGCAGAGGCTCTGACACAGCAGCTTTATGCGGAGCGCGGGCTGATGGCGGAGGTGTTTTCTTCCCCGAAAAATCCCTCATTTGCCGAAGCGGATGTGGTGCTTTCCTGCGGCATGGAGCAGCGCGCCTATGAGCATATCCTGAAGCGGGGGTGCATCTGGCTGGATTTTGCAGGAAACCGCCCCGTTTTGCGGCGGCTGAGAGGGCTGCGCCCCGATATTCTTGCGGCGGAGGGGTTCTTTTTCCGCATGGAAGAAGGCGGAGAGCAGGCAGAGGGCAGGCTTGCCGAAGCAAGGGCGTATCTGGGGTGCGAGGCGTTTAGGGAAGGCTTTTCAGCAGAGGATTGGGACGGGGAGCAGCTGTTTTCCGCCTTGCAGACGGAGGGCTTTGCCGTTTCCGGCTTTTCCGCCTTCGGCAAAAAGGTAAAAATAAAGAGAAAGCCTTGAT
>JBNMGO010000239.1:0-3060 GCA_050872285.1 Anaerotignum sp. | reverse complement strand
GGATTATTACACCAGAACGGTATTTGAATTCGTATCCGATGGGCTGACCGTCTGCGGCGGCGGCAGATATGATAAGCTGGTGGAGGAAATCGGCGGCAAGCCGACAGGTGCAGTCGGCTTTGGTCTGGGTATCGAAAGACTGATTATGATTCTGGAAAAACAGCATGGTGCCATTACCGAAACCCCCGAGAGAGATGTTTACATCGGCTCCATGGGCGAAAAGGGCCTTCTGAAAGCACAGTCTCTGACCTATCAGCTGAGAAAGGCGGGCATCAAGGCGGACTGCGATACGGTGGAACGCAGCGTAAAGGCGCAGATGAAATATGCCAATAAGATTGGTGCGAAATATTCCGTTATCCTTGGCGATTCCGAACTGGAAAGCGGCAAGGTGGAATTGAAGGATATGGCAAACAGCGAAAAGAGCGAGGTTGCTCTGGCGGATTTGCCTGCAATCCTCAGGGAAAAATGTGGAAAGTAATTTAGGTGTGTCCCAATAAAAAAGAGGTTCCGGGAGAAAACTTCTCTCAGAGCCTCTTTTTTTGTGAGGAATTTTATTGAGAAAATCGAATCAAAATTTCGGCTTGTCGAAAGACGAAACCCTTGTATTTTTGGGAACAAAGTGATATGATAGCATGATGGATTATGGAGATTTCAGAAAAATTCTCCAAGGAATTAAGGAGGATAAAACATGAAGGTTGTGATCGTAGGGGACGGCAAGGTTGGCGGTACCATCGCCAGACAGCTTTCCGGTGAAGGACATGACATCATTGTAATTGATAATAACACAAGCGTTCTGAATAATGCTTCGAATACGATGGATATTATGAGCGTGGAGGGCAACGGCGCGAGTATGCTTGTGCAGAAAAGAGCAGGCGTGCCTGAAGCGGATCGGCTGATTGCGGCAACCTCTGCGGATGAGGTCAATATGCTTGCGTGCCTGCTGGGGAAAAAGCTTGGTGTGCCGCATACGATTGCCCGTGTGCGTAACCCCGAATATTATGAGCAGATTAACGAATTGAAGGAAGAGCTTGGGCTGAGCATGACGGTAAACCCCGAATTTGCGGCAGCAACGGAAATCCTGCGGCTTCTGCGTTTCCCTTCTGCCTTGAAAATCGAGGTATTCGCAAGAGGGCGCGTGGAACTGGCAGAGGTCAAAATTCCGCCCCACAGCGTATTGGATGGGATGCCGCTCTGGGCAATTTATAAGGAATTTCAGGTAAAGGTTCTGGTCTGCGCGGTACAGAGAGCCGGAGAGGTGCATATCCCCAACGGTAACTTTGTATTAGAGGCAGGGGATAAAATCAACCTGACCGCACCCCATAGCGAGATTGAAAAATTCTTCCGTACCATCGGTCTGTTCCGTACGGGGGTAAAATCTGTTATGATTCTGGGCGGCGGCAGAATGGCGTATTATCTGGCAAAGGCACTGATCCAGTCCCATGTGCGTGTAAAGATTATCGAACTGGATTATAAACGCTGCGAATATCTCTGCGAGGTTCTGCCTGAAGCGGTTGTCATTCACGGCGACGGGACAGATAAGGAAATTTTGCAGGAGGAAGGTCTGGAAAAGACGGACGCTCTGGTCTGCCTGACGGGGATGGATGAGGAAAATATCGTGGTTTCCCTTTATGCCAAGGCGAAGAAGGTTTCCAAGGTTATCGCAAAAATCAACCGTATTTCCTTTGATGAAATTCTGGATGCACTGGATATTGACGGCTTTATTTCGCCGAAAATGATTGCGGCAAGCAATATTGTCCGCTATGTGCGCGCGATGCAGAATTCCGCAGGGAGCAGCAACGTAGAAACGCTGCATAAGCTGGTTAATGAGCAGATTGAGGCTCTGGAATTCAAGGTAAGAGAAAAATCCAGCGTGGTGGGCGTGCCGCTCAAGGATTTGAAGACAAAGAGCGAGGTTCTGGTTGCAACGATTATCCGCAACGGCAGGGTCATCATCCCCGGCGGTATGGATGCGATTGAGGTGAATGACAGCGTGATTGTTATCACCAGAAATAAGCACTTGATGGATTTGAAGGATATTTTGAAATAATAGATTGAAATTTGGTGAAGGGTTATGAATTTTAATATGATTGCCTATATTCTGGGCAACATCATACGGATAGAGGCTGCCCTGCTTGCAGTGCCTGCTTTCGTTTCCTTCTGGTATCAGGAATCGGATGCGGCAGCGGCATTTATTGCAACGATTACCGCCTGCCTGATGGTGGGGTCGGTTCTGGTCAGCCGTGAGCCGGAAAATAAACGGATTTATGGGCGAGAGGGCTTTGTTGTGGTTGCGCTTTCGTGGATTGTGATGTCTGTTCTGGGGGCGCTGCCGTTTTATCTGAGCGGCTCTATTTCAGGCTATGTGAATTGCTTTTTTGAAACGGTATCCGGCTTTACCACAACGGGTGCAAGCATTTTGCAGGAAATTGAGCATCTGCCGAAAAGTATCCTCTTCTGGCGCTGCTTTACGCATTGGATCGGCGGCATGGGGATTCTGGTGTTTATGCTGGCGATTATGCCGCTTGGGGACGAGAGAACCATGTATCTGATGAAGGCGGAGGCGCCCGGGCCATTGGTTTCCAAGCTGGTGCCAAAGGTAAAATCCACCGCGAAAATTCTGTATATGATTTATATCGCGCTGACATTGGTGGAAATGGTGCTGCTGTTTGCAGGAGGAATGCCCTTCTTCGACAGCGTGGTACATGCCCTTTCCACAGCAGGGACAGGCGGCTTTTCTATCAAGAATAACAGTATCGCAGAATATCAGAGCATCTATTTTGAATATGTCATTACGGTGTTTATGCTGCTGTTCGGGGTCAACTTTAACCTGTTCTATCTGATGCTGATGAAGGATTTTAAAAATGTATGGAGAAATGAGGAGCTGCGCTGCTATATTGCTATCGTCTGCATTGCAGCGGCGCTGATTACGATAGATATCTCCCGGTATTACCCGACGGTAGAGGCATCCTTCCGCCATGCAATTTTCCAGGTGGCGGCAATTATGAGCACCACGGGCTTCGTGACGGCGAACTTCGACCTCTGGCCTGAGTTTTCAAAGGC
>JBNMGO010000272.1:0-2675 GCA_050872285.1 Anaerotignum sp. | reverse complement strand
CCCTCCAGAATCTTGATTTTATCCTCTAAGCCCATGCGCTTGATGTTCACACGGGCATCCTTCAGCATCACTTCATAGCGGTCAATCGTGGTAACGGTGCCTTCCTCCGGCAGATAGCGGCACATCAACCCTGCGGAAAAGGCAACAGCTGTGCCGATTTCCAGAATATTCTTCGGCTTCTGCATCGTCAGAAGCACACTCAACAGCCGTGCCACCTCAGGCGGCACAATCGGCACCTCTGCCGCAATCGCTTCCTTCTGAATTTCGCCCAGAACGCCGTCATACATCGGCTGTACGGTACGCAGATAGGCGTTCATCGTATCATCGGTTACATAATTCATTTTCTTCTCTCCTGATTCTTACTGTGCACTGGCGTTATATGCATCCTTCGCCGCCAGGAATTCGTCATAGGTTTTGCAGAAAACGTGGTTGTCCTTGCCCACTGCCTCCACAACATAATACAGATATTCGTTATCCTCGGGATACAGCGCTGCTTTAAACGAGGATTCCCCGGGGTTGGAAATAGGCCCTAAGGGCAGTCCCTTATTCTTACGGGTGTTGTAAGGAGAATCCGTTTCCAGTTCGGCTGTTGTCAGCTCGCCGCTGGTCTTCCCTACAGCATAGAGTACCGTTGCGTCAATGCCAAGGGACATATCCTCTTTCAGACGGTTATAAATCACCCCTGCCGCTGTCGCACGTTCCGATTCCACCTTGATTTCCTTTTCAATCATAGAAGCAACGGTTACGATTTCATCCAGTGTATAGCCGCTGTCCGCAACCGCCTGCTGATATTCCTTGGTATACATCTGGTCGAAGCGCGCAAGCATCATATCAATGATATCGTGCGCCGTCATGCCCTCGTGCAGAAGATAGGTATCAGGGAAAAGATACCCCTCCAGCTTATATTCTCTGTCGGGCAAATCCTTTAAGAACGCATAATCGAATGTGCCCTTGTTGCATTCCTCAATAAATTCATCCGCGGTGCAAAGCTCCGTTTCCGCAACCTTCGCCGCAATCTGCTTCACGGTATAGCCTTCAGGAATCGTTACCTTCAGCTCCTCAGAGGTTTTGCCGCTTTGCAGCAGCTCCATAATCTGCCGTTTCGTCAGACCGGTATCAATATCATATTTCCCCTGCTTATACGTGCCGTCATAGCCTTCCAGCCGGCTGGTCAGCTTGAAGCCGAAAACGCTGCTGATCAGCTTGTTTTCCTTCAGGATTTTTGCAATTTCATCTGTGCCTGCCCCTTCGGGAATGGTAACGGATACGGTTTCGCCCGTCAGGTTCATTTCCTCTGTAGGGGGATTCATCAGGTGGTTCATGAAGATAAAGGAACCAATCCCGATAATCAGCGCAACCACAATCAGAATCAGCCCTTTGGAAAAGCGTGTCAGATGGCGTTTTTTATGGTGCTTTTTTCTGCCGCCGTTTTTCTGCGGATGCCCTTTTCCTGCGGTACGACTATCTCTTGCGTATCTGGTTGGCTCCTCATGATATGCGCGCTCTCTGCTATGAGAGGATTCTTTTCGGGAGGATTCCCTTCGGGGCATTTCTGTTCTGTATTCATCCCTGCGAGGTACTTCCGTCTGCCCTCTCTGCTGTCCTCTGCGGTGCGCGGTTTCCTCTCTTTCGTAGGATTTTTCAAAGGAATTCTCGTAGGAATTCTGCAAAAATTCCGCCCTTCTTGCGGCGGTTCGTTGTTCGTAAGCGGTCATATCGTTTTCCGCGTTTGTTTTCCGTTCGGGAACCTCCGTATGATGCTCCGAAGAAAAGCGCAGGGGACGGCGCTCCTCTCTGACAGGATATCTTGTATGCCCATCTACGGCTTCTCTGCGCGGATATCTGGTTTCTGTATCTATGCTTTCTTTATCGAATCTATCATCCATACATGATACTCCTTTCTTTATTCCATCATATCATTATACCGTTTTCTTCTCTGACGCACAACCTTTTCTTTTTCGACATTCCGAAGAATCGGGCGTAAAAAATGCCCCGTAAGAAACCCTCGGGACATTTCCATTCTTATTTTCTTCTTTTCAGGCAGGCATAGCGCAGCTTCAGCCACATGCTGAGGTTTTTTTTCATATCCTGCCCCGTCAGGTGATAGAGGAAACGGTCTAAGGTGCGTTCCTCAAACGGCTCAAGCATAATGCCGCCGTATACCGTTTTTTCCAGCAATGCGCTGATGCGCTGATATTCCCCATGGGAAACCGCAGGCAGGCGTAGGGTTATGGCACGGTCGGTTTTCTCCGTTTCCCAGCCCAGAGCCGCCTCCACGCCCCAGAGCGCAAGCAGCCAAAACAGCTTATCCTTTTTATAGAAAATGCGTTCCTGCGGCGTTAAGCGCTGATACAGCTTCTTTTCGCGCCACAGAAGAACCATCCGCAGCAGCTCCAGCAGGCAAAGCAGAAACGTTGCAAGCAGCACAAGCACGCCAAGCGCACCAAGCCCGACCACTGCCGCATTTTTCACTTTATGCAGGGAATCCGACAGGTTATGCGCTTCTCCGCCTGTCGGCGCAACAATATTATCCGCATTGGTATCTGTATCATCCAGTGCCGCGGTTTTGCGTACCGTATCCGGCAGACCGACCATCTGCTGCAATGCCACCGCGTCAAAATAATATCCGGGCGTTACGTCAATCGGCAGCCAGCCAATCCCGTCAAAATAAACCT
>JBNMGO010000212.1:0-3369 GCA_050872285.1 Anaerotignum sp. | reverse complement strand
CATCCACCTCGCGCAGGCAGGGAACAATAATGCCCTGCGCCCCGTTATCGACCGCTCTCTGGATTTCCTTATGCGTCACATCCGCCACGCGTACAATCGGCGCCATGCCTGCAAGCTCCGCGGATTTGATTAAATCACTCATCGGCTGTGTATCATACGGGCCATGCTCCGTATCAATAATCACAAAATCCATTCCTGTGTAGCCCAGACATTCCAGCAGCGGCACATTCGTTACCCCCAGAAATGTCCCGACGGCACTGCCTTTTTCCTGTATCTTTTCTCTTAAAATGTTCAACATTACAGACCCTCCCTTGTGCTTCTTACGGTTTCTTCTGTCATACTGCTATCATGTCATATTTTCTCTGTATTTGCAAATGCTTTACGCATATTTTTCGGGCTCAGCAATCCTCGAAAATTTCCCCTTTCATCCGGATGATGTCCGCTGTGTCTATTCTTTTTCCGTCTGCAAACACAATCTGATGCGGATATTCCTCTATCTTTTTCACCCTGCCGCAATGCGAAACATACTTCTGCTTCCTCGCGCCTTCGTCAAAATAAACCACCGTAATTTCAGGCTGACTGCTCAGATGTTCCAACAAAGACTGAAACCTGCGATCCAGTATGCTTTTTTCATCCTCCGATAACAGCAGTCTCTGCTCTGCCAAACGCGTCTCCGCGGTATCCTGCACCATCTGTCCATAGCCCGTCAAGGCGGCAAAGGGCGCAAACTGCGCCGCGCGGTCATGCACCGACATGTGCGCTCTGCGGTCGGATTGATGATGCGGAAGGTTGACAATATCTTCATAGTCCCATTCCTTCATTTTCCCATCTCCTTTACGCATGATGTCCGCCCACCTGCTGATTTCTCTCCTGCATGGTTGCTTCTTCCAGTAAATTTGTTCCCTTCAGAAGCGCATTCTTCCCATATTTCTTCTGGATTTGCAGGATAGCCTTCTGTAAATCCTTTTCCTTTTTGCCGTCAGCCTTTTCCTGCCGTTCTTCCTCCGCCGCATGGCTTGTGAAAAGATTGAGCTGTTCGGGCTTTCTCTGTTTTTCCGCTTCCGTTTCCGAAAGAACATGCCCTGCCGCTATCGTAATCCGCCGCACCAGAAGATTTTTCTCCACAATGCGGTCATATAATGCCATCGTTTCCGCAATCAGCTGCTTCGATGAGCTGGTATGCCGCGGCAGAGACGCCGTTCCGTGTGCAGGCTTCGGTACGCTCCTGCCATAGGCATCCTTCACAATCTGCCCCTTATACTGCTTTCGGACAGCAGCATCCGCCAGGCTTTCTCTGTCATATCCCACCGTCAGCACAAGCTGATTCGTAACAAGTCCTTTTTCCACCAAGTCCAGCACCAATCTGTCTATCATTTCCATCGTGACAACGCGCGCCTTTTCCGCTGTATAGGCGCACTGCAACACCTGTCCCGTGCTGATGCTGTTCGTCTCAGGGTGATACGCCTTCACATCCGCAATCGTGCAGGGCTCCCATCCCCACGCATGGTCAATCAGAAGCTCTGCATTGATGCCGAACAGCTGATACAGGCGGTCTTCCCCCTGCCTGCTCAGGGAATATCGCGCGATATCCCCCATGGTATACAACCCGATTGCGTGTAGCTTTCTGCTGTAGCCCTTTCCCACGCGCCAGAAATCGCGCAGCGGCTCATGATTCCACATCTCATATCGATAGGAAATTTCGTCCAGTTCCGCAATCCGCCTTCCCTTTTCATCCGCAGGCATCTTTTTCGCCAGAATATCCATCGCAACCTTCGCAAGGTACAGATTCGTGCCGATGCCTGCTGTTGCGGTAATGCCCGTCGCATGGTAAACCTCATCCATAAGCGTTGCCGCCAGATTTCTTGCCGTTGTATGGTAAAAATCCAGATAGGTCGTCAGGTCAATAAACACCTCATCAATGGAATATACATGGATGTCCTCCGGTGCGATATACCGCAGATAAAGCGCGTAAATCGCACTGCTGACCTCCATGTAACGCTTCATTCGGGGCGGCGCAATCCTGTAGTCCAGCTCCAATGCCGCATCCTGCTCCAATTCCGTGATGTCGCAGGACTTCCCCCGAAACGCCCCTGCGGAAATTTTTCTGCGCCGCTCCGCATTGATTTCATGCACACGCTGATTCACCTCAAACAAGCGCGCTCTCCCCGAAACCCCAAATGATTTCAGGGCAGGCGATACCGCAAGGCAAATCGTCTTGTCCGTGCGCGTCGGGTCAGCGACCACAAGGTTGATTGTCATCGGGTTCAGCCCCCTGTCCACACATTCCACAGAGGCATAAAAGGATTTCAAGTCCATGCAGAGATATATTTTTTCCATATCCACCACTCCAAGTAAACATATATTCTTATTGTTTTTACTTTATACGAATATCTGTTCTTATGTTATAGCATAGGTTCAACGGATTGACAAGGCGAACATAAAAAATACATGATATTTCCTGCTTTTCGCTGTAGTCTTTTTCTCTCTTCAAAAGCACTTTGTGTTGCCCTTATTTTGTAAGATAATTGATTAAATACTGAATCATATTCTTCTCTTCTGATTTCAATTTCCTATATCCCCGCAACATCCCCATTTTCTCCGGAATACACTGCATTTGTTCCATGCAATCATCTGCCCCCATAAGAAAATCTATTGAAACATGAAAGTATTCCGCAATTTTCATCAGCGTATTATAATCCGGCTGATGCTCCGCATTTTCATAATTGGATATCGCAGTATATCCATACCCCAGATATTTACTTAATTCCGCCTGTGTTACCCCGTTTATCTTTCGCAGGTATCTCAATCTTTCTGAAAATCTGTTCAAAACGCTATCCCCCACTCTATAGTGTTTTATATTTCTCTCTATTATACTTAAATATTTAGACATATTCAATCGAAAACTGCACATCTATACTTTTGATAAAGGACAGGTGATGTGCGGCTATGATGAGTTATGAACCTCTATTCAGAACAATGAAAGAGAAAGGAATTACTTCCTATCAACTGCAAAAAATGGGCTTTAACAGAGCCACCTATTATTCAATCAAACAAGGCAAAAGCGTTTCTACAAATACAATCGCTCTGCTTTGTAAGCTGCTGCACTGCCGCGTTGAGGATGTCATAGAATTTATTGATGATGAAGAATAAAACCGCCTGTCTTTCAGAAAACGCATCTTATCATAATAAAAAACATCGAAAACTACTTTCAATGAACAATATAAAAAAGACCGCCGGAACAACTGAACTGAACCAGTAAAATCGGACAATAGTAAAAAAAGACCTCTTATTGTAGAATTAAACTATGATAGGAGGTTTTTCTATGTCTAAAAAAATCGAAGTTTTAACACCTATTATCATGAAATTAAT
>JBNMGO010000223.1:0-3265 GCA_050872285.1 Anaerotignum sp. | reverse complement strand
GGCATGAACTGGGTCATGAAAACACAGTATTCGAAGCTGGCTGGCCCGAAGCTGACGAAAGCAAGCTGGTTCAGGACAGCGTAGAAATTGCACTGCAGATTGGCGGTAAGCTGAGAGGTAAAATGCAGGTTGCAACAGACGCTTCTAAAGAAGATGCGATTGCACAGGCAAAAGAAGCACTGGCATCCAGATTGGAAGGCAAGACAGTTGTGAAGGAAATTTATGTTCCCGGCAAAATCATCAACCTGATTGTAAAATAATTGAAGCACGAAAGAAAAGCAGGGTCGAAAGACTCTGCTTTTTGTGCCTATGGAAAGGGGCAGAGCATGAACGGTATTTTGTATATGGACATATCCGTGTTCGAGGATGCTTCGTTGTATGAAAAGGGAAAAACTTTGCTTTCCGCGGAACGAAAGGCGTATATCGAAAAGCTGAAAAATCCTCAGGCGGCAAGGCTTTCTCTCGGCGCGGGGGTACTGCTGTTTTTTGCTTTGCAGAAATGCAATCACACAGAGCAGCTGGAGAAAATCAAGAAAACGCCCTTGGGAAAGCCATATCTGGAAGGGGTTGATTTTCAGTTCAGTCTGTCCCATTCGGGAAAGTATGCGCTTTGTGCCTATAGTGACAGGAAGATTGGCGCGGATTTGCAGCAGATAAAAGAGAAAATCCCAGAAAGAACAAAGAAAATATTGTCAAAGGATGAAGATTTTTTTCTGGCAGAATTCGCGGAGCAGGACAGAACGCAGTTGTTTTTCCGCCTTTGGGCAAGGAAGGAAAGCCTCATCAAATGGGACGGAAGGGGATTGCGCTTGCCCTTGCAGGAGATTTCCTTTGTAAAGAATGGAACTCTGACAGACACCTTGGAATGGGATGGAAAGACCTTATATTTCAGAGAATATCCGAAAATCAGCGAAAGCTATGCTGTTTGCGTCTGCAACGAAGGCATGGATTTTACGCCAAATGCAGAGGAATTGACAGCAGAAATGTTAAAAAATTTTTAAAAATATGAAATTTCATTGAAATATTTCGGATAAATCCTTATAATAAGAAGATAAAGATTGAGAATATGAGGTTATAGTATGAAGAAATTTAAAAAATTCGTCTGCGCTGCTTTGGTCGCGGCGGTTTCGGCATGCGCCGTTCCAACGTATCAGGCAGATGCAGCTTCGATTTCACAATTACAACAAAAGCGTCAGAATCTGGCATCCAGTACGAAAAAAGCAAAGCAGGAAATTGCAAATATCAAGAGTAAAAAGCTTTCTGCCGAACAGGAAATGGAAGCAATGGATAAGGTGCTGACCAGTATTCAGGCGGAATTGGATGAAGCAACAGAGGATTTGAACATTCTGACAGAGCAGCTTGCGGCAGCCGAAAAAGCCTTGCAGGAGGCAACGGAAAAACGTGACGCACAGTTTGCGTTGCTTGGTAGCCGTATGCGTTTTCTGCAGCAGAAGGGGTCCAGCGGCTATCTCGAAATTCTTTTTGATGCACAGAGCTTTTCCGATCTGTTCCTTCGTATGCAATATGTAAACGATATCATGGGCTACGATAAGGAAATTCTGGAACAGCTGGAAGAAACGCAGCGTACCATTGAGAAAAAGAAAACGGAAATTGAAAAGAATAAAGCTGAGCAGGAAGAGGTTGTTAAGCTGCAGAAAGAAAAGCTTGCCGAGCAGCAGGAGGTTGTAAACGAAAAGAAAGCCCTGGTTGCATCCTATCAGAGTGATTTGTCGAAATACGAACAGATGGTTGCGGCAAATGAAAAGGCGGATAAGGCTGTTCTGAACCAGATTGCAAAGCAGCAGCAACAGAGTAAGAGCAGTGGCAGCAGTTCTAAGGTATATTATACCGGCGGCGGCTCTCTGGGTTGGCCTGTTCCGGGATATTCGAGCGTCAGCAGCGGCTTTGTGACACGAACCAGCCCGATTACCGGTAAGACAGAATCCCATAGTGGTCTGGATATTCCTGCACAGTATGGCACACCGATTGTTGCGGCAGAAGCAGGTAAGGTTACATATTCCGGATGGATGAACGGTTATGGCAATACGATTATCATTGACCATGGCGGCGGATTGAGTACATTGTACGGACACAATTCTTCCTTGGTTGCAAAGGTTGGACAGGTTGTCAGCCGCGGTCAGACTGTAGCAAAATGCGGCAGTACCGGTTGGTCTACCGGTAACCATTGCCATTTCTCTGTATTGAAAAACGGCGCATATGTAAATCCCAGAAACTATGTATAAGGAATAAGTAAGAAATAAACAGACAGGGTGATATCAGAACGATGTCATCCTGTTTTTTATTGTAAAAGCATTAAATTAACCATAATTTTATTATGTAAATTAAAGAATCGCTATAGCAGATGCCAAGTCGCAAAACATATCAATATTTTCGTAAAAGTATCGTTTTGCGAATAAATATAGATTTCCCCTTTTCTATGGATAGCCAACCAAATCTCTCCAAATAGTCACATGAAATCATAATATGCTATAGCAAAAAGCGTCTGCAAAAATATTTCACAGACACTTTCTATTTCTTTCCTATTTTAAATTAAGGATTCTATCTTTGTAAACTGATTTTCGTTTTCTTTGATTTTCTGTTCCTTGCCGATGCTGCACACATTTTTGCAATCGACACACTTTAGCAAATCCGCACAGCTGCGAATATCTGCGGCGGTTGTTTGCAGAATTTCCGTGCGTTCCTGCAGAAAATCTGCATCCGTCAGCTGCTTATAAAATCTGCCAATAGCATGATTCAGCTGTTCCATGTTCGTTTTCGGCTGATCCAGTGTGTTGATTGTCCCTAGGATATATTTTGTCATTTCCCGTTCATCCGCATCAAAGCCAGCAATCTGCTGTGCAAGTCTCTTGAAAATATCATAGGTTTCCGCCAGCTTCGGGTCTCTGTAGGAATAAAAATAGCTGAAACCGCTGCGCATAAACTGACAGCCGCAGCCATATGCGCCACCTTGCACGCGCACCTGATTCCAGAGATATTCCAGATTGATAATGGTTTTCAGCACTTGATATTTTCCATGGTACGCAAAGCCATTTTTTCGATAATCCAAGGATGTTGTATTGTATAACACGCCGCCTGCATTGGCGAAGGCCGCCCTTTCGGGCTGCAAATCAAAATTGTATACAAAATGCTTCTGCTCCTTCGCAGGCAATCCCTGACGAAAGGTGTCGATTTTTGCCTGTACTACCGTCCTGTCGCTCTCCTCGCAGCCCAGAGCAATTTCCAGATTCTGCCGTGTAAAGAGAAG
>JBNMGO010000267.1:0-2721 GCA_050872285.1 Anaerotignum sp. | reverse complement strand
TTCCTTGACCGTGTGGCAAATCGCACCCTGGAATTGGAAAAGGGCAAGCTGTATTCCTATCAGGCGAATTATTCCAAATATCTGGAAATGAAGGCGGAGAGAGAGGAGCTGATTGCGGCAGGCGAGCGCAAGCGGCAGAATTTCCTGCGGACAGAGCTGGAATGGGTGCGCAGAGGGGCATAGGCGAGAAGTACCAAGCAGAAGGCGAGATTACAGCGTTTTGAGGAGGTTTCCGCCATCCGCGCGCCGGAGGAAAAACAGAATGTGGAGCTTTCCTCTGTGGGCAGCCGTCTGGGGAAAAAGACGATTGAACTCAGAAATGTCTGCAAGGCGTATGACGGGAAAACATACATCAAGGATTTCAGCTATATTATCCTCAGGGATGACCGCGTGGGTATCATCGGGGATAACGGCTGCGGTAAATCGACACTCTTGAACATCATGACTGGGAAACTGAAGCCGGACAGCGGCGAGGTGGAGATGGGCGAAACGGTGAAAATCGGCGTATTCGCGCAGGAAAACGTAGATATGGACGAGAATCAGCGTGTGATTGATTATATTCGGGACGAGGCGGAAATTATCCGCACAACGGACGGACACATCACGGCATCCCAGATGCTCGACCGTTTTCTGTTCCCCCCTTCCATGCAAAGAGGCCCGATTTCCGTGCTTTCGGGTGGGGAAAGAAGAAGGCTGTACCTTTGCCGTGTGCTGATGGGCGCACCGAATATTCTCTTTCTGGATGAACCGACAAATGATCTGGATATCGAAACGCTGATGATTCTGGAGGATTATCTGGAGCATTTCAACGGGGCCGTGGTTGCGGTTTCGCATGACAGATATTTTCTGGATAAAACGATGGGGCGGATTTTCGCCTTCCTTGGCAATGGCAGAATCAAGCAGTATGAGGGCGGCTATTCCGACTGCAAGGCGGCAAGAGAAAAGGAAGAGCCTGTCTTTACGGAAAAGGCAGTCAAAGTGAAAAAGGAAGAACCGCAGAAGGAGAAAGCGCCCATCAAGAAGATGAGCTATAAAGACCAACGGGAATATGATACCATTGGGGACGAGATTGCCGCGTTGGAGGAAAAAATCGCAAAGGCGGATGCGGATATGGCAGCATGTGCGACGGATTTCACACGATTGCAGGAGCTTTCCGCTGAGAAGGAAGCACTGGAAGCGAAGCTTGAGGAACGCATGGAGCGTTGGATGGAGTTGAGCGAGCTGGCGGAGGAGATTGAACGAAATAAAGGATAAAATAAGGGTGTCGACTTTGTCGACACCCTTAAAATATTTATTTTTTGACTTCTTTCAGGAGGTCTTCTGCGGCAACACCGAACAGCTTTGCCAGTGCCATCAGATTCGTTGTGCTGGGGTCGGACGCGCCGCTTTCCCATTTGGAAACCGCCTGACGGCTGACACCTAAGGTTTCCGCGATAAATTCCTGCGTCATTTTGCAGTCTATGCGGTGCTGTTTCAGCACTTCGCCGAGGGTTTGGGCGTTTTTTGCTTTCTCCTTGCGCATTGGCTCTGCTTTTATGTATTTTCTCAGTGCCTTGATGATGAGATAAACAACATAGACAGCTATGCCCACTTGAATGAGCCACAGAAGAAATAGGAGCCACGGAATGATAGCGGCAAGTTTCATTTTGCATCTCTCCTTTCTGCTTTTGTAGGTCTATTATAGTTATTTTTCTGCAGTTGCACCACCAACTATCGCGCAACCTGATGGTTGCGGAAGGGATTTTTTATTGTTTTCTGAAAAAATGAAAATCACAGCAATCAGCGCCATAGCCTAAGGTTTGGGTACGGGTAAAGCCGATTTTTCTAAGTCCGCCGTAGGTCACATCATCCACATTGCAGAACAGACGGCACAGCCTTTCGCAGCCATTTTCCACGCAGGCAGTATGCCAGAGGCACTTCGTTATGGTTACATCGAAGAAATCCCGTCCGCGCTTCTGTGTGCTTTCCTGCAAATCGGTTGACCGCATGATGCGAAGAAAGATGCGGCTGTAAAGGGCGTAAAAGCCGGGAACGCGTTCCATTTTCCGCATGGATGCGTGCTTTTCTGCCGCGACAATATCGAGCATATAGCTGCGCAGAAATTTGTATGCGGTATCCTCGGAAAAGGATTTTGATAAAGCCTGATACAGCGCGATACGGGGGAGAATCGTCTGCACGAGGGTTTTTCGCTGTGCTTTTGATTTATTTTCTGTGGTTTTCAGCAGTGCGCGGAGGGCTTTTTTCTGCCTGTTGCATAAAGCAGTTCCCTTTTCTGCGCCGCATTTTTCTATAAGAAATGCCTGTATCTGTTTTTGCTGTTTTATTTTCATTGATACACCTCTTTTACGCCTGTTTTTCCTTCCCGAAAAAGATAAACAGAAGGGAGCTGATGAGCAGCATATAAGGATAGAACAGCTTCGGCATGATTTCAAATGCGCTGACGCTTTCGCCCAGACCGGATGCGGCGGCGATGGCAACGAGCATTTGTGCGCCATAGGGCAGGATGCCCTGGAACACACAGGAGAAGGTATCCAGAATGGAGGCGGCTTTTCTGCTGCTGATGCCGTAATCCCTGGACATTTCCTTTGCGATGGGGTTCGCCATAACGATGGCAACGGTATTATTTGCGGTCGCGATATCCATGAGCCCTACCAATAAGCCCATGCCGAGCAGACCGCCCTTTCTGCCCTTAAAGACCTGCTTAATCCAATGCAGCAAAGC
>JBNMGO010000022.1:0-9902 GCA_050872285.1 Anaerotignum sp. | reverse complement strand
GGTGCAGAACCAGAGCTTGCCGTCCTTTTCCAGTGCAAACATAAAGGGGCGGCATTTTGCCTTTCCGTCACGTCCTACGGTTGCCAGATACTGTACGGGGTTTGCTTTCAAAAATTCAACTACCTTCTGCATAATAGTTCCTCCTCATTTCTGTTGTAATTATATCTGTTACATCTGATGTTTGTATCATAGCACCCTTTAATGTAATGTCAATGGTTACAACAAAATATTTTTCATTTTTTTGCAAAAAGAAAAAGCTCTTGGTTCTTTTCCAACCCAAAGCCTTCTTTTCATTCCTTCGCAATCCAGTTTTCCGTACCCCTTTTCACATCTGCAAGCGTAATTGCCGCCAGTTCCTTTTCCATCGCCGCCTGCACCCGTTCCAGCTTATCATCCAGCACATGATGAATGTTTCGCCCCACTGGGCAAAGCGGATTCGGGTTCTCGTGAAAATGGAACAGCTCCTCCTCCGGCGTACATTCCACCGCCTTATAAATATCCAGAAACGTAATTTCCTCCAATGGTCTTGTCACTTCCACGCCGCCCGTGCCGCGCGAAACCGTAATCAGCCCTGCCGCCTTCAGTTTCTGCAGCAGCTTGCGGATAATCACAGGATTTGTACCAATGCTCCCTGCCATGAAGTCGCTCGTCATTTTCTGATTCTTAAATGTATCGATACAGGCAAACATATGGATTGCCATGGTAAATCTGCTCGAAATCTGCATCTGTCTCCCTCCGTCCTGCCTTTACTATAGCAGTATCCCGTTGTAATTGCAACGGTTACTTTTATCAACAGAAAAAATCCCCTCGGCATCTCTCCAAGGGGATAAAAATCGTATTTTTTTATTTCTGCAGCTGTGCCAGTCTTTCCTCTACCTGTGCCAGCATTGCCTTATATTTTTCTTCTTTTGCTCTTTCTTCTTCAATCACATGCGCAGGTGCCTTTGCAACGAAGCCCTGATTTGCCAGCTTCTTCACAACGCGGTCAACCTCTTTTTCCAGTTTGGTTTTTTCCTTTTCCAGACGTTCAATTTCCTTCGCGAAATCAACCAGTTCTGCCAGAGGCATGTAGATGGTTGCATCCTGAACCACAACGGAAACCGCATCCTCGCCAATGCCTGCCTTATCCGCCTGAACGGTTACTTCGCTTGCATGTGCCAGTGTCTTGAAGAATACCTTGGAATGTTCAAAGATGTAACGAACACTTTCGTTTTCGGAAACAACATAAACGTGTACCTTCTTAGAGGGTGCAACATTCATTTCCGCACGGATGTTACGGATATTTCTTACCGCTTCCTTGATGGCATCAATTTCCGCTTCGTTTTCCTTGAAGTTCCATTCTTCCTTATAAACAGGCCACTGAGAGGTCATGATGGTTTCTTCCTCATCCTGAATGTGCATGAACAGTTCTTCTGTAATGAAGGGCATGAAGGGGTGCATCAGCTTCAGTGCGTTAATCAGAACCTGTTTCAGTGTCCACAGAGCCGCTGCTCTTGTGCTGTCCTCTTTGTTGTACAGACGAGGTTTCACCATCTCGATGTACCAGTCGCAGTATTCATCCCAGATGAAATCGTAAACCTTCTGTGCCGCCAGACCAAGGTCATATTTGCTCAGGTTTTCCTGTACTTCCTTCGCCAGAGTGTTTACTTTGGAAAGAATCCATTTATCCGCAGAAGTCAGCATCAGGAACTTGGGTTCCTCGCCGTCCTCCATATTCATCATCACGAAACGGGACGCATTCCACATCTTATTGCAGAAGTTTCTGCAATTATCCAGTCTTTCCCAGTAGAAACGCATATCGTTGCCGGGTGCGTTGCCTGTAATCAGCATCAGACGCAGGGGGTCAGCGCCGTAGTTTGCAATAACCTCCAGAGGGTCGATGCCGTTGCCCAGAGATTTGGAGAATTTTCTGCCCTGATCGTCACGAATCAGACCATGAATCAGAACATCGTTAAACGGTCTTTCACCAATCTGTTCCATGCCGGAGAATACCATTCTGATAACCCAGAAGAAAATGATATCATAGCCTGTTACCAGAACGCTTGTGGGATAGAAATGCTTCAATTCTTCTGTTTCATGAGGCCAGCCCAGTGTGGAGAAGGGCCACAGTGCGGAACTGAACCAGGTATCCAGTGTGTCCTCATCCTGTGTAATATTTGCGGAGCCGCATTTCTCGCATTTCCCGGGGTTTGCCTTTGCTACTGTGATATGACCGCAGTCCGCGCAGTAGTACGCAGGGATTCTGTGACCCCACCAAAGCTGACGGGAAATACACCAGTCGCGGATATTATCCAGCCAGTGCATATAAATCTTGCCGAAACGGTCGGGAACAAATTTCAGCTCCTGATCCTGATAAACCTTGATGGCAGGCTTTGCCAGCTCGTCCATCTTTACGAACCACTGCAACTTAATCATAGGTTCGATGGGTGCATGGCATCTTTCGTGGCAGCCTACCGCATGGGTGATATCCTCGATTTCAACCAGATAGCCTTCTTCATCCAGCTGTTTTACGATTTCCTTTCTGGCTTCCATTCTGTCCATGCCTGCAAATCTGCCTGCCTTCTCATTCATCGTGCCATCGTCATTCATCACGCAGATACGGGGCAGGTCATGTCTCAGACCAACCTCGAAGTCATTCGGGTCATGCGCAGGTGTAATTTTTACAACACCGGTACCAAATTCTCTGTCAACATACGCATCCGCAATGATGGGTACTTCTTTATTCAGAACAGGAACGATACAGGTCTTGCCAATCAGATGCTGATATCTTTCATCCTCGGGATGTACTGCAACCGCAGTATCGCCCAACATGGTTTCGGGTCTGGTGGTTGCCAGTCTCAGCTTTTCATCAGAGCCAACGATGGGGTAATTGATATGATAGAAATGCCCTGCCATGTCAACGTGTTCTACCTCTGCATCGGAAATTGTGGTCTGGCACTCAGGGCACCAGTTGATAATCTTTTCCCCACGGTAAATATAGCCTTTGTCATACAGACGGCAGAAGGTTTCCAGAACCGCTTCGGAGCAGCCCTCGTCCATTGTAAAGCGTACACGGTCCCAGTCGCAGGAGCAGCCAAGCTTTCTCAGCTGGTTCAGAATAATGCCGCCGTATTCTTCCTTCCACGCCCACGCGCGTTCCAAAAATCCCTCACGGCCAACGTCTTCCTTTGTCAGCCCTTCGGATGCCATTTTCTGCACAACCTTCAGTTCTGTGGAAATACTTGCATGGTCAATGCCGGGAACCCAGAGCGCATTGTAGCCTGCCATTCTTTTCCAACGAATCAGAATATCCTGCATGGTGTTGTCCAGTGCATGGCCCATGTGCAGCTGCCCTGTGATGTTCGGGGGCGGCATAACGATGCAAAAAGGTTCTTTTGTTTTATCTACTTCTGTATGGAAATATTTCTTTTCCATCCATTTGTTGTAAAGTCTTTCCTCTACAACAGAGGGGTCAAAATTCTTTGCCAACTCTTTCATAGTCTGTTCCTCCTGTTTTTTATTTCACTGTGAATCAAAAAAAGCTTCCGTCCAACCAAAGGACGAAAGCTCGCGGTACCACCTTATTTCCCGTTTCAAAAAAACGGACACTTTATCGTCTGTAACGGGACTTCCCGGCTTCGCCTACTCAGAAATTTTCAAAATCTCCTTCAGCGAAACAACTCCAAAGCTACCTTCCACACCGTTTCTACAAAGGATTTTTCAGCCGCTGAATCCTTCTCTCTGCGTATTTCGGATGTGTACTCCTCTTTTTCTCTGTCTTTCACAGTGTTGTTTTTCTTTCTATACCTCAAGATTTTATTCAATTCTACCAGTTTTGTCAACCCTAAATTAGTAAAAAAGCAGAAAAAACTTTACCAACACAAAAAGCGGAAGGGTTCGGGAAACCGCATTGTTTCCCGAATGGAATCCGCAAAGTGGGCTTTGCCCACTTGAGGAAAACAGTAATGCACGGGGAAGATAGACCCCGCCGCCGTAGGCGGCTTTGCAAAGCAAAGTGCTGACAAGGTTTCAAGGCTTTAGCCGATGGAACCTATCTGTTTATTCTTCTATCCAAACAAGTCGAAATCCCAATTTCGACTTAGCAAAGCATAGCTTTGCCAGCTTAATTTTCTCTTTCCTTCGGATACCGCGAAATATTTAATAGCATCCCAACCATCGCCATCAGAAACAGCAGCGATGTACCGCCGTAGCTGATAAACGGCAGCGGCTGCCCCGTATTGGGAATCGTATTCGTTACAACGCCGATATTGATGATGGACTGGAACGCAATAACCGCCGTAATCCCTGTTGCAACCAGCATCCCGTAGCTGTCTCTGGCATTGATGGCAATGCGGATGCCGCGCCAGATAAGCACCGCAAACAGCAGAATCACCAACGCCGCCCCGACAATCCCCAGTTCCTCGCAGATAATCGCAAAAATAATATCGTTATATGCCTCGGGAATAAAGGTTTTCTGTCGGCTCTGCCCCAGTCCAAGCCCGAATAGACCGCCCGATGCTAGCGCATAAAGTGACTGAATCGTCTGGAAACCGGTTTTTGTCGGGTCTGCCCAGGGGTCAAGCCATGTCTGGATACGGGTCAGTCGATAGCGGAACTGCGGAATCAATATCGCAATGGCGCAAAGGGGAATTGCCCCTGCGATTGCCGCCCCGAAATACCATACACGCGGACTTGCCACAAACAGAATCGTTGCGCCCATCAATCCAACCAGCAGCGCCGAGGAAAAGTTCGATACCGCAATCAGCGCCACAGGCAGCAGCAGCACGCAGCATGCCTTTAGAAACCCCTTCAGATTCGCCAGTTCCTTCCGATGCTCAATCACATAAGAGGAAAGAAACAGAATCACGGCAATCTTTGTAAATTCCGAGGGCTGAAAGGAAAGCGAACCAATCCCCAGCCATCGTTTCTGACCGCCTGCCTCTGTCCCCACAAAAGGCAGTGCAAGCAAAAACAGATTGGAAAGCCAATAAGCCAGCCTTGCAAATCGTTTCCAGAAGGTATATGGCACATTCATCATAAAAATCATCGCGATAATCCCCAGAACCGCCCAAAGGCTCTGCCGTTTCAGGAAATAAAACATATCATTATGGAACCGCTCCGTTGTCATTGTGTAATAATAGCTGGAGCTGAAAATCATGACAACGCCAAAAAGCACCAGAATCAGCACAATAAACAGAACCGTAAAATCATACCCTAACGGCTTTCTATACTTCCGCTTTGCGGTTTTCTTTTTTGGTCTGACATGACTCATTTTCACACCTCATTCCAGCGTTTTTTATTTCAGATATCCCAGAACCTGTTCCTTGAACATATCTCCGCGCTGTTCATAGTTATCAAACATCCCCCAGCTTGCGCAGGCAGGAGAAAGCAGAACGCAGTCGCCGTCCTCCGCCTTTTCTCTGCACAAATCCACTGCTTCTGCAAAGGTTTCGCAGTCGGAAATGGCAGTAAAGCCGAATTTTTCCGCAGACGCGCGCACCTTCGGAGCCGTCACGCCAATCAGCACCAGATGCTTCACTCTGCCGGGGAACAGCTTCGTCCATTCGTCAAAGGAGCTGCCCTTGTCATAGCCGCCGCCAATCAGCACGATCGGCTTTTTCATTGCCAGCACCGCGCGGATAGATGCGTCCACATTTGTCCCCTTGGAGTCATTATAATAGTCCACACCGTCCACTGTCGCAACATATTCGATGCGGTGTGCCACGCCTGCAAAGTTTTTCAGCACCTCACGAATCGTATCCAGTGCAATCCCTGCGCAGATGCCCATTGCCGCCGCTGCCATCACGTTTTCGTAGTTATGCACGCCCAGAATCTGCAATTCATCCACATGAATCAGGGTTTCGTTGATGTCTCCCCAGCGCACCTCAATGGCATCCCCATCCAGATAAATGCCTTCCGTAAGCTTTTCGGAGGAGTCGAAGAAAAATACCTTCGCCGCGGTTTTGTCCGCCATTTTTCTGCAAGCCTCGTCCCCGTGGTTCAGAATACAGAAATCCTCTGCCGTCTGCTTTGCAAACACTCTTTCCTTCATGGCAATGTAAACGTCCATGGTTTTATGTCTGTTCAGATGGTCAGGTGTAATATTCAGCACTGCGCTGATGTGCGGATGGAATTCCTTCGCCTTTTCCATCTGGAAGCTGCTGATTTCCGCAACCACCCAATCCTTCTCCGTCAGCCGTTCCACTTCCTCGCTGTAGGGGATGCCGATATTGCCGACAACCGCCGTACCGCTGTAAGCCGTTTTCATAATTTCGCCCGTCAGCGTGGTTGTGGTTGTTTTGCCGTTTGTGCCTGTAATGGCAGTAATCGGGCAGGGTGTCAGGCGGTACGCCAGTTCTACCTCGCTGATAACCTCAATCCCTGCCTGTTCCGCCGCCGCAATAAAGGGCAGGTCGCAGGGAATACCGGGGCTTAATACAATCAGATCCTGCGCGCAGGCAATATCATCGGGGTTTGCGCCCGTGTAAAGGACAATGCCTTCCCCTTCCAATGCCAGCACATCCGCAGAAATTTCCTCTCTTTTTTTCATATCCTGCAATGTAACCTTCGCACCCAGTCTGTTTAACAGCTTTGCCGCCGCAATGCCGCTTCTCGCCATGCCGCAGACTAAGGCTTTTTTACCATTGTATTCCACGTTTGATTCCTTCTTTCCAAAATTCCTTACAGGAACATATATTTACAGCCCAGAAAACCAATCAGACACAGCAGTGCCGTTGCCACATAGAACAGTGTCACAACCTTGGTTTCCTTCCAACCGCATTTTTCCAGATGATGATGGAAGGGTGCCATTTTGAATAAACGTCTGCCTTCCCCGTATTTTCTCTTTGTAATCTTAAACCAGCCTACCTGCAGCATAACGGAAATGGATTCCCAAAGGTAGATAAACCCAACAATCACAATGAAAATGGGCATTTTCAGAATAAACGCCGCAGAGGCAACAAAGCCGCCCAATGCCAGAGAGCCGGTATCCCCCATAAAAACCTTTGCAGGGTAGGAGTTAAAGATTAAGAACGCCATCAGACCGCCCATAATCGCGCCGCAGACGGGAGCAATCGTGCTGCCTGCCGCCCATGCCACAATCATAAAGAACGCCGCTACCAGAAGCGTTACGCCGCCTGCCAGACCATCCAGACCGTCTGTCAGGTTGACCCCGTTGACTGTCCCCAGAACCGCTACAAACAGGAAGGGAATGAAAATCAGCTTCAGGTCAAGCATTCTGCCGTCTGTAAAGGGAATATAAATCGCCGTACCGATGCCGCTTTTCATGATATACGAGCAGAACAGCCCCGTTACGATTAACTGTAACAGCAGCTTCTGATACGCACGCAGCCCCAGAGAGCGTTTTTTTACCACCTTGATATAGTCATCCAGAAAGCCGATTAAGCCATAGCACAGGGTCATCAGCATGATAGCCGCGCCGTCCCTGTTCCCTTTCAGAAAGAAAAGGCTTGTAATCACGAATGCCAGCAGAAAGGCAACGCCGCCCATGGTAGGTGTGCCCTGCTTTGCCAGATGCGTCTGCGGACCATCGTCACGCACGTTCTGCCCGAATTTCAGCTTTCTCAGCATAGGAATCACGATGGGACACAAAATCACCCCAATCACGAAAGATATGATGATGGCATAGACTGCCTGTTCCAAAGAACCCACTTTAGTTCACTCCTTGCAATTTTGCTACTGTTTTTTCAAATTCTCTGCTGCGGGATGCCTTGAGCAGAACCGTATCGCCTGCTTTCAGCGTCGGCAGTCCCTTCTCCCAGAATTCTTCCTGTGTTTCCAGATAATAAACCTCTTTCATGCCTGCCTTTTTCGCCGCATCCGCCATGTGGTCGCAGCAAAGCCCGATGCAGTAAAGCACATCAATGCCCTTTTCCGCCGCATGAATCCCGACCTCACGGTGTCCCTGTTCCGCATAATCGCCCAGTTCGCCCATGAAGCCAAGAACGGCAATCTTTCTGCCCTTTGCATTCGCCAGAATATCCAAAGATGCCTTGCAGGAAACAGGGTTGGAATTATAAACGTCATTCAGAATTGTAATGCCGTCCTTCGTTGTTTCAATGCTCATTCTGTTTTTCGTTGCCCGGAAGCCTTCAATCCCGGCCTTCACCTGCTCCAGTGTCAGCCCCAGTTCCACGCCGACTGCCGCTGCGGAAAGCGCATTGAGAACCATGTGTACCCCGGGAATGGGAATATTCACATGCACACTGCCAATCGGTGTATGAATCGTGCAGGCTGTTTTTTCCAGACCAACCTGTGCAATCTCATCCGCATAGAAATCCTTTTTATTCTCCACGCCGAACCAACGCACCTTCTGCGGCAGCTTGCCCTCCAGTGTCTGCAGCATGTCATTATCTGCATTGAGGATGGCAACGCCGTCCTTTTCCAGATGTGCCAGCATTTCACATTTTGCCTTCAGAATCCCTTCTCTGCTGCCCAGAAATTCAATATGTGCCACGCCGACATTGGAAATCACGCCAATGTTCGGGCGCACTGCCTTCGCAATTCTGTCCAGCTCCCCGAAGTGGTTCATGCCCATTTCGATGATAGCCGCCTGATGGTGGTCCTCAATGCGGAAAATCGTCAGCGGCACGCCAACCTCGTTATTATAGTTGCCCTGTGTCCAAACGGTGTCATATTTCTGCGAAACCACAGATGCAATCATGTCCTTTGTCGTTGTCTTGCCGACACTCCCCGTCACTGCAACAACGGGAATCTCAAACAGATTTCTGTAATATGCCGCCAGGTCCAGCAGTGCCTTTCCCGTATCGGGAACCAGAAGCACAATCGCCCCATTGGAAGGTGCAATCACCTTCTGAGAAAGGCAGGCGGTCACGCCGTTTGCAAAGCACTGGGGCAGAAAATCATGCCCGTCGCGCACTTCGCCCACTCTTGCAACGAAAAGAACGCCTTCCTTTGTTTCTCTGGAATCCTGCGTCACATACCAGATTTCCTTGTTCAGTGCTTCTTCCATATCCCCCAAAGCAATCATCTGTGCGCCTGTTGCTTTGATAATTTCTCTGATTGTAATCTTTTTCATAAGCAATCCTCTCCAAATGCCTTGCGTACTTCCTCAATGTCGTCAAAATGAATGGTCTTGTCAGGGAAAATCTGATAGGTTTCATGTCCTTTCCCTGCAATCAGAATCACGTCACCCGCCTCTGCCATGGCAACCGCCTTCTGAATGGCTTCTCGTCTGTCTACAATTTTTTCATAGGGGCAGTCTGTTTTCTTTACCCCAACCTCAACATCCTCCAGAATCTTCTCGGGATCCTCTGTTCTGGGGTTATCCGAGGTGATGATGCAGTAGCCTGCCAGTCTGCCGCCGATTTCGCCCATGATGGGGCGTTTCGTTCTGTCTCTGTCGCCGCCGCAGCCGAATACCGCAATCAGCTTGCCCTTTACAAATTCATTCGCTGTATTCAGCACATTTTCCAAGCCATCCGGTGTGTGTGTGCATAATCCACAACCGCCTGACAGCCTTTTTTGCTGCGAACCGTCTGGAATCTGCCGGAAACGCCGGGGTTTGCCGTCAGCCCTGCCACGATTTCCTCTACAGGCACGCCAAGCAGAATACACGCCCCTGCCGCGCCCAATGCGTTGTATACGCTGAACCGCCCGGGGGTATGCAGGTGTACATGATGGCTCTTGCCCTGCCAGAGCAGATCAAATGCTGTGCCGTCCGCGGAAATATCAATATTTTCCGCCGTCAGGTCTGCTTTGGTGTCCACGCCAATCGTCAGCACCTCGCCCTTGCTCTGCTCCTTCATATATGCGCCTGCGGCATCGTCCATGTTGATGACGCTTTTCGCCGCGCGTGCAAAGAGCATCCCCTTTGCCGCCTTGTAATTTTCCATTGTTTTATGATAATCCAGATGATCCTGTGTCAGGTTTGTGAAAATTGC
>JBNMGO010000361.1:0-1939 GCA_050872285.1 Anaerotignum sp. | reverse complement strand
TCGAATGGCAGGACATTTTCGAGCAGGTTAAGAATGAATACGGAATCGAGCTTGGATTTACGGAGCTTGTGAAAGAGGGGTGATAGCTTGGCGATTGTGCGGGAAAATGAGGAGAAAAAAAGATACTTAAACGGCTATCGGGATTGCACACGGCGAGAACGGCAGCTACAGGAGCAGATTGACGCGTTACGCAGTCAGCAGATGTTTCCGAGTGTGAACCATGACGGGATGCCACACGGAAATACGCACAGCGACCTGTCCGGCTATGTGGCGAGATTGGATGCACTCATCAGCCAACTGGAGCATGAGCAGGCTCTGGCGGTACGGCAGTACAAGGAAATCCATGACAGGATACATAAAATGCAGGACGGGGCGGAGAAGGAAGTGCTGATTCGGCGGTATCTGATGGGAAGGACATGGGAACAGATTGCGGTGGAAATGAATTATACCTATCGGCATGTGACGAGGCTGCACGGAGCTGCATTACAATCTTTTTCTCTTCCGGAAAGGATGTCCTAGTATGTCCTATTTGAAAGTGGTATGATGGCATTGTGAGAACACAGGATATTTCATGTTATATCCTATTTTGGGCACTCGGAAACGGGTGCCTTTTTCATTACAAAGAAAGCGGGGCGAAAAAATGAACATAAGAACAACTGTTTACAAATTGCAGAAAGCCCTGCTAATGCAAGGGCGAAAAATAAAAATCAATCAGATACAGGCGTATTCCCCGAAGGCAGGGAAGATGATAACGAAATACATTGTCATTGAAAGCAAGGAATTGAAAGATGGCAGAACAAAAAACGAAACCTTACTGGAAACCTACAGCATGGTTGATATTGCAAAGCTGCTTGCTCTTTTATACCGAGGTGATGACGCATGAGGCTGACACCAAAACAGAAAGCGTTTGCGGATTACTATATCGAATGCGGCAATGCGACAGAGGCGGCAAGAAAGGCAGGCTATCAATCGAAAAACCTTGGAGAGGATGCAGCGAAAACCCTAAAAAGCCCTAAGGTTTCGGCATATATAGCCGAGCGGCTGGGGGCACAGGACAAAAAGCGCGTTGCCGATGCGGACGAGGTGATGGAGTTTTATACTGCGGTGATGCGTGGCGAGGTGAAAGACCAGTTTGGATTGGATACCGCACTGAGCGACCGTCTGAAAGCAGGGGCGGAGCTGATGAAACGATATTCTGCGGCTGGTACGGTGGCGGTTTTGCCTGTTACCATCATTGACAACATTCCGAAGGAGGGCGCAGATGACTGATCTAACAAAGCTGATTGCGCCCTCTTTTTATGGGGTGCATCATGACATCAAAGCAGGGCGGCACACGCACTACTGGCTGAAAGGCGGGCGTGGCTCCACGAAATCCTCTTTCATCTCTGTGGAGATTATCTTGGGGATGATGCAGGACACTGCCGCAAATGCGCTTATCCTGCGGAAGGTGGCGGTCAATCTGAAGGACAGCGTGTATGAGCAGCTGCTCTGGGCGATTGAGGCGTTGGGCGTGGAACATCTGTGGAAAGCAAAGCTCAGCCCGTTACAGCTTTCGTACATCCCAACAGGGCAGAGGATACTCTTTCGTGGGGCAGACGAGCCGAAAAAAATCAAATCCACGAAATTCCGAAAGGGCTATTGCAAATACATCTGGTATGAGGAGGCGGACGAGTTTGCAGGGATGCAGGAAATCCGCACCATCAACCAATCCCTGATGCGCGGCGGCAGCAGATTTTTTGTATTCTACAGCTACAATCCGCCGAAAAGCCAGAGCAACTGGGTGAATCAGGAGTGCTTACAGCCGAAGGCAAACCGCTTGGTGCATACCTCCGATTATCGGCGTGTGCCACCTGCGTGGCTGGGGGATGCGTTTTTGCAGGAGGCGGAATATCCGAAGGAGCTGAACGAAAAGGCGTATCGACATGAATATCTGGGCGAG